>NZ_DBNHEF010000073.1:0-14696 GCF_057138825.1 Candidatus Defluviilinea gracilis | reverse complement strand
GGCTCTGTTTTTGCCTTTGTGTCGCTTCGACGAACTCAGCGCAAGACTTTGTGCCCTTCGTGGTGAAGCTCTTTCCCGTTAATTACGGGAGACCCAGGGTTTCTTTGTGTTCGTGGCGGGCTTCTCGGTTCATTTTTGTTCTTATTTGTTCTCAGGAGACTTAGGGTTTGTAAAAATATAAATTCCCTGTTGGGGATGCAGTTGCACTGCATCCCGCTCGCAGTGCAACTGCGCGCGAACAAAAACACGGGAAGTTATTAATTTACAGACCCTTAGGGTAATCGTATTTGAAAATCTCGAGGCTCAAAACACGGTGTTTTGCCTTCGAATCTACTAATCCTTCGACAGGCTCAGGACAAGTCTTCGCCAATCTGCGCGAATTTTCCGAGAAAGGTTAGCGTGAATTCGTGAGGAGTAGCGGATAAAAAATCCAAATGCGATTGCCCTATCAGGAGACTGGTTTCCCGCCAGTCTCTTTTTAGTTTTGCGGTATCATTGTGCCCGCACAGGAAGGGCTCCATGAATTACAAGATCATCGACGGAAAGAAACTCGCGCAAGTCGTAAAAGACGACGTGCGCGAACGAGTGCTAAAACTCAAAGAATTAGGCTGGACGCCGCGCCTCGTCTCGATCGATGTGGGCGACAGCGCGGCGGTCTCGCTCTACATCAAGAACCAGCAGAAAGCGGCGGAAAAGGTCGGTATCGAATTCGAGCACCGCCATTATCCCGGGAACATCACCCAGCGCGAAATGGGCGCGGCGATCCACGCGTTTAACGCCGACCCTCGCGTGACCGGCATCATCCTCCAGCGCCCGGTGCCGGACACGCTCGACCTCGAGGAATTGGAAAACACCATTCATCACAGCAAGGATGTGGAGGGGATGAGTTCGCTCAATATTGGCAATATCGTCTATGGCGATTCCTCGCTCGGACCGTGCACCTCGCTCGCTTCGGTGGAACTGCTCAAATCTACGGGGTTGAACTTGCGCGGGCTGGAAGTGGTGGTAGTTGGGCATTCGGAGATCGTAGGCAAGCCGGTGGCGTTGTTGCTCGTGGAAGACCTGTGCACGGTGACGATCTGCCATCACGGCACGCGCAACCTCTCGTATCACACGCGGCAAGCAGACGCGTTGATCGTGGCGGTTGGCAAGCCGGGGCTGATCACGGCGAACATGGTCAAGCCTGGCGCGGCGGTAATCGATATCGGCATCAATCAGGTGGATGTCACCCTGTCCGATGGCGCGCGCGGCACGAAAGTTGTGGGCGATGTGGATTTTGAAACTGTGAAGGAAGTGGCGGGGTGGATCACCCCGGTGCCCGGCGGCGTGGGTCCGATGACGGTGGCGATGTTATTGCGGAACACAGTGGTTGCCACAGAACGCCAGCGCAAAAGGTACGAAGAGTTGGTGCGCGCATGAGCGTCGTTCAAATTGCGCGCATGGACTCGACCACGCCGGTGACAGTGTTCCGCTTGCTCGAACGCGTGTCGCTCGATAATTTCGCCGAACTGGAAGCCATCACCAAAGACGCGCACGCCAATGGGACGCGGAACCTTGTGTTCGACTTGGGCGCGCAAGAATCGCTCTCCAGCATTGGGGTTCGCGCCATTGTGGTGATGCATAAGATTCTTGCCAAAGATGGGGGCAACCCGTTGAAACTGGCGGGCGTGGCTGGGGGCATACGCGAGGTGTTGAACATTTCAGGCATCACCACATTCATCGATATCTTCGATACCGTCGATGACGCAGTGAGCTCGTTTCAATAGACCTCTTGCGAAAACCGTTTTTGCCACAGAGAGCACAGAATAAAGATTTTGTGGCGCGGCAACTTTTGTAAAGTCATTTCAACAGATCAACCAGCTGATCCAGCGACAATTCAGCCAGCGAACCGACGACCAGATCGGCGCCTTCGAGCGAGAGGCGTGAGGTGACGTGGTTGGGCGCCGCCACGACGAAGATGCCGGCGCGATTGGCGGCTTTGATTCCGTTGGGGGAATCTTCGAAGACCACCGCTTCGTTTTTCTGGACTTGAAGTTGATTCAGCGCCGTGAGAAATAGATCGGGGTTCGGCTTGGTGCGTCCCGCGCCCACATCGTCTGCGGCGATGACGGCATCGAACAGGTCGAAGATGCCGAGGCGTTTGGCGTGCGTATCCACCCACTCGTGATGTGAGCTGGAGGCGATGGCAAGCTTCCATTGGCGGGCTTTTGCGTTATGGATGATTTCGATCACGCCTGGCAGGATGGACTGCGCGTGAACCATGGCAAGGCTTTCCACGCTGTGACGGGCGCGTAGGGAAACCGGATCAAGCCGCCCCTGCGAAAGACGCGAGAGAGTATCCGCCGCGTCGAAATCCAGGAGTCCGTTTCCGCCGATGATTTTGCCCCAGTCGTCGTGAGGAAAGTCGAATCCGTTTTCTTCGTAGATGGTTTTCCAAACGATGTATTCGGGGGTTTCGGTGTCGAGGATGAGTCCGTCGAAGTCGAAGATCAGGGCGTTGAGCATGAAGGGGATTATACTCAGGGCAGGCTTGTATCACAAAGGAGAAACCAACATGGACGATCTATATTACGGCGAGTATATTGGGCTCGATACGATCTTGAACAGCCAGCATCCGCGCAGTTTTGACAGGGTGGAAGACGGCAACGATGAGATGTTGTTCATCATCATCCATCAGGCATATGAATTGTGGTTTAAGCAGGTGATCTTCGAGTTGGATCGGGTGCGGCGCATTTTCATGGGAGGCAATATCAACGATAATGCGGGCGAGATGGGCGCGGCAACGAGCAAGTTGAAGCGCGTGGTGAAAATTTTGGAGTTGGTTAATCAACAGGTGGGCGTGCTGGAGACGATGACCGCGCTCGACTTTTTGGAATTCAGGAATTATCTATTGCCCGCTTCGGGGTTTCAGTCGAAACAGTTCCGTTTGATCGAGGTGAAACTGGGGTTGAAAATGGAGGAGCGGCATAAGCGCGAGTATTACAAGCACACGCGGCGCGGAAGTCTATCGGAAGCCGATATGCTGGATGTGACGCGCGCGGAGGGCGAGCCGACGTTAAAGGGGCTGGTGGTCTCCTGGTTGGAGCGGATGCCGTTCTTCGAGGAGCAGTATTGGGCGGAGTATATTTCCACCAGCGGGGCGGGCGCGGATAAGTTCTGGTCCGATTACCGCGAGGCGTACCGCGAGAGTCTGTCGGCGGGGGAGGGCGGGAGGTTTGCGGAGTTCGAGAAAGTTTTATTCGCCGAGGGGCGCGGCGATCTGACGCCGAAGGCATTGCAGGCGGCATTGTTCATCACGTTGTACCGCGAAATGCCGATTTTTCAGTATCCATTTGAGTTGTTGAACACGCTCTCGGAGATCGACGAGTTATTGTCGAATTGGCGGTACCGCCATTTTTCGATGGTGCGGCGGATGATCGGCATCCGCGCGGGGACGGGCGGCACCAGCGGGGCGGGCTACCTCGAAGGGACGTTGAGCCAGCATTACGCTTTCCGTGAGATCACAGAACTTGCGACATTCTTGATCGAACGTAGTAAGTTGCCAAAGTTACCTGAAGCGTTGAAAGAGAAGGTGAGTTTTCAAGCGTAGGTTGCGGGGTTAGGTCAATTCTGCTTGGATGATTTTGTCGAGCGACGCCACCTTTTCACCCGCTCGACGATTCTCTCCTCCCGTAATTCTGCGCACACTTTCTTCAAGCTTGATCGAGCTCCCTGCCACTCCAAATCGTTGAGCGATTCTTTGAGCGGCACATCCAGCCGAAGCGTGGACAATTCTCTGAACAGCAACGCGTCCTTGTAATTCTGCTGGAGATTTTCGCTCAGAGTCGTCGCGCGCCCCAGACTGAACGGAAGTTTCTTCGGGTCTTTGGGAATCGACTCGATATGCTTGTACTTCGCCAGCACCGCAGACGTGGACGCCGCGCCCCAGCCTTTGATGCCAGGGTAGCCATCGGCAGAGTCGCCAACTAGCGCAAGATAATCGGGAATTGATTCTGGCTTCACGCCAAATTTTTCAACCACGCCTTTTTCATCCAAAGTAATCTCGCGGCGGCGATCCCAGCAGACCACTTTCTTGCCATCCACCATTTGAGTCAAATCTTTGTCCACCGAACAGATGATGATTTGCTCCACAGATTTTTCTTTTTTGAATTTTGTCACAGCCGTCGCAATCGCATCGTCCGCTTCAAACTTGACCATTGACCAAACAGGCACACCCAACGCGGCGACCGCTTTTTCAGCGATCTCAAATTGATTCAAGATGATCGGGTCAACGCCTTCGCTGGATTTGTAGCCCGCATACATCTTGTTGCGAAATGACTCGATCACATGGTCAAACGCCACAGCGACGTGGGTCACGCCTTCAGTTTGGAGCAACATCAACAAACTGCGGACGAGTCCCAGCGTTGCGCCTACTTCTTGTCCGCTCAAAGATTTTTTTGGTGGTGCACCAAAATGTGCCCGAAATAATTCGTATGTGCCGTCAATCAAATGAATTTTCATGTGATGTTCCTTTACAACTAGAAAACGCCGATTCGCTTTGGATTGTATCAGCGAAATCAGCGTTCAAAATTGAAATGTCGCTCTGATTAGAGCAAAGAGTCTCTGAGACTACTTCTTCACAGGCTCGTAATGCAAAACCAAAACACCTGTGCTGAATTGTTTCACTTCCAAAAGTTTCATGGCGGTTTGGTCAATGTTTTCAAAGAGACGCTGTCCTGTTCCAACTGCCACAGGGTAAGCCATCACTCGAAATTCATCAATCAAGCCATGTTTGAGCAGTGTGCGCGTCAATTCGCCGCTTCCGTATTGCAAAATATAACCACCCGATCCCTGCTTCAAATCGGCAATTGATTTTGTGACATCACCCTTGATTAGGTTTGAATTCCAAGTGAGCGGTTCTTTCAAGGTCCGTGAAGCGACATATTTCGGCAGGCTGTTCATTCGATCTGCAAAATCGTCAACGCCAGCGCGCGCGGGCCATGCCGATACAAAGCCTTCGTAGGTCACTCGCCCCATCACCAACGTATCGGTTGCAAAAAGTTGTTCGCGCGCATAAGCCAAAAACTCATCGTTGACATAATCGAACGCCCAATTGTGCGCGTTGCCGATCACGCTGTCCATGCTTGCTTGTGTGGATACAATTAATTTTCTCATTTCAAATCTCCTTGTTCTTTGATGCCCCCATCGTATCTCCGCTCGAAAAAGTTGTCTTGAATAAAAACGACAACTTCCGTAGGTCACGCTTTGAGCGTGACTGTCACGTTATAAACGTGACCTACGGTTATTTGGATTTAACCACCTCAGACGGAGTCTGCCCCGCGAACAATTTCAACGAGCGAGTCAGATGCGGCTGATCGGAATAGCCCGCTTCAAACACCACGTCGACGATTGGTTTGCCCGCCTGCAACATGGTCAACGCCCGACGCGCCCGCTCGATCTGCTGGAATGTCTTGTGAGTCAAACCCGTCACATGCAGAAAACGCCGCTGTAAACTGCGAACAGACAGACCCTGAGTCGCGCCGCGCAGAACGTCATCCACCACCTGGTCGCGATTCAACAAATCCTGCCGCACAAGATGGGTCACGAACGTATCCGCATTTTCAAAGTTGGGAATTTCATACACGCCGCCCATGACCGTGAACGCGCTGCGCGTGGACTGCGGCAGGTGAATCGATTCGTTGACAAGATTTTGTTTCGGCAGATGCGGCATGAACACACTGCGTTTGAAAATGATCCCGAAATATTCGGCATGACCATTTGGGATTTGCGCCCGCGACGCCTTCGCTTCGGGTCCGCGGATGCTCAAGGTGTATTTGCCCAGATGTTTTGTGATGACCATCTCCCAGCGGCTCTCGGCTGTGGACATGAACGATTCGTCGTTGCCGATTGTTTCCGTGTGCCACACGGCTTCAACCAACGGCGAGTCTGATGGGCGGATTTTGAAATCGAAGGACATGGTTGTTTGCATGTCACTCTAAGCGATAGCGAAGAGTCTCTTGCACGATCATCTGAGACTCTTCGGTCGCAACCAACGCTCCCTCAGAGTGACAGGTTATATATGTTATTTCTTCTTCGCCGAATTCAACGCCACCGCCTCACGGATCAACTCTTTCAACGCGGCTTCGTCTATTTTTGAATTTTCGGTCAGGTCAATGCCGCGCGAACCTTTCGCTTCCAGACCAGCGTTGAACAATTTCTTCGGGTCTTTCAGCGACGCGCCTTTGAAGAAATTCAATTTGACGTGATCTTTGAAAATCCCAGCCGCCACCACATTTCCTTTGGAGACAAATACGGCGGTGCCCCACTTCCAATCTTCCGTAAGATCGGAAGTGGCGGAAAGGATCAGTTTTCTCATACGCGCCAGCAGTTTGCCGCGCCAGTCACTGCCTAGCTCTTTGATCTGTCTGTCAATCTCTTGGGATGGAGTTAAGCTTGTCATAACTAATCTCCTTAATTCGTCTTACGTTTTTTGCCGCGGAGTCACAGAGACGCTGAGAAATCCTATAATTTTTTCTCTCTGTGACTCCGCTCGCTTACGCAGTCTGTGGCTAGACTGCGTAACATCAATCCTTAATTCCTCAAATACTCACTCGTGATCGAACGCTTCGCACTGACCAGTTGCTTGGGCGTGCCTTCGAAGATGATTGTACCGCCCTTGCTTCCACCCTCGGGACCCATATCAATGATCCAATCCGCATTCTTGATCACATGCAAATTATGTTCGATGATGACAACCGTATTGCCAGTGTCCACGAGCCGATTGATGACTTCCATTAGATGCCCAATATCGGACATGTGCAAGCCTGTCGTGGGTTCGTCCATGATGTAGACGCTTCCCTTTTTGTGCAACTCACTAGCAAGTTTGATGCGCTGACATTCTCCGCCAGATAACGTGCTCAACGGCTGACCCAGACTCAAATAATCAAGTCCCACATCACTCATAGCTTGCAATTTCTTTGTCACTTCGGGAATCTGGAAATATTCCAACGCCTCTTCCACTTTCATCGCCAAGACTTCCGAAATATTTTTCCCGTTCAGTTTGTATTTCAACACTTCATCTTTGAAACGTCTGCCTTCACAAACTTCGCAGGGAGTCTTGGCTTCGCTGAGAAACGCCAGATCGGTGTAGATCACGCCAAGCCCCTGACAATTTTCGCACGCGCCTTTCGAGTTGAAACTGAATAACGAAGCCTGCACTTTATTCGCCGCCGCAAACGCCTTGCGGACATCATCCAAAATGCCTGTGTAGGTGGCAGGGTTGGAACGGCTGTTGGCTCCGACAGCGGATTGGTCAATCACAACCGCATCAGCATGTTGCGCCAAAAAGACTTCGTTGATCAGCGAACTTTTCCCCGAACCCGCCACACCTGTGACGACAGTCAAGATTCCCGTCGGAATATCCACGCTGACGTTTTGCAGGTTGTTCACTTTTGCATTCTTGATTGGCAGTTTGCCCGTTGCCTTGCGGAACTCATCTTTCAGCGGGACTTTCTGATTCATGAACTTACCTGTCAGCGTGTTTGTTTTCAGCAAATTCGCAAAACTGCCTTCGTAGACAATCTTGCCGCCGTGCGTGCCAGCCTTTGGACCAACATCCACGATATGGTCAGCGGCTTTGATAACGTCGGGGTCATGTTCGACGACGATGACTGTGTTGCCTTTGTCGCGCAGTCTTTGCAACAACTCGTTCATTCGATGCACATCGCGCGGATGCAAGCCCACGCTCGGCTCATCGAAGATGTAAATCACATCCGTCAAACTGCTTCCCAAGTGTTTGACTACTTTCACGCGTTGCGACTCGCCGCCCGACAAAGTGTCCGTTTCGCGGCTGAGGGAGAGATATTCGAGCCCAATGTCTACGAGATGTTCCAGGCGTTCAATCAAGCCTTTGACAATGGACTGCGCCGCAGGTTCTTTGAATGTTTTCACAACTTTGATCAACTCTGGAATTTCCATCGCGGTCAAATCTGCAATGTTATAGCCGTTGATTTTGCTCTTCAACGCCGCCTGACTCAACCTTGCGCCATTGCACAGGTGACATGGACCCATCGTCATATACGGCTCCACTTGCTTTTGAGTCCGCGCCGACATGGTCTTCAAATCACGTTTGATGTATTTGTTCGTGAAGCGCGTGACGATGCCCTCATAAGTCATGTTGAAATCTTTTGCGCCAACTTTGGTCTTAATCTTTATCGGCTCGCTGTGCAACAGATCATCTATTTCTTTTTTTGTGTACTTGGACAACTTCTTATCAGGGTCGAACAAGCCTGTGCTGATGATTTGACCCCAATACCATCCATTCACCGCATATTCGGAGAATAATATCGCGCCTTCATTCAACGACTTGGATGTATCCAACAATTTATTCAAGTCCACATCCAGTTTGCGACCCAGTCCGTTATAATCGGGGCACATCCCTTTTGGGTCGTTGAAGCCGAAGAGATTGGCAGAGCCAACATGCGGTTTGCCGAGCCGTGAAAATAATAAACGCAATAAAGTATTGATGTCTGTAATGGTTCCAACCGTCGAGTGTGAACCGCCGCCCATGCGTTTTTGATCCACCACGATGGACATGCTCAGGTTTTCAATCGAGTCGGCGTCGGGTTGTCCGTACTTCGGCAGAAAATTCCGCACGAACATGCTGAAGTTTTCGTTCATCAATCTCTGCGATTCGGTCGCGATCGTATCGAACACAATGGACGATTTCCCTGAACCCGATACGCCTGTAAAAATTGTGATCTTGCGCTTGGGGATTCGCAGTGAGACATTTTTCAAATTGTTTTCGCGCGCGCCGCGAATTTCGATGTATTCTTGTGGCATGGATTCTCCTCAGTTCATTAGTCATGTAGGGCAGGTTTTTTACCCGCCATGAATAAAATTTCAAGAGAGCGTCAGGCTAAAAGCCTGACTACGAATGATTTGATGGTATTACAACATCTAAACCAACCTCCCGAAGGACATCAGGACGATGTGCGGGATGGTTTTTCTTATGAATTCAATTTTATCAACTGCTTGAGAATCTTCTCAAGTTCAGATTTCTTTGCCGTGATGTCCTTCATGTTCGCAAAATACATCATGCGCCTGTCTTTGTAATCGCCTTCGAGCAAATCACTTTTTATTTTTGCAATCATCGGGTTATGAAAAACAAGATGGATTCGATTTACATCACGCAGATTAAACGTTACCAAATACTCGCCTTTGTAATTGAAGGATGGCGCTTTCCATTTGATTTCTTCATTGATACCTTTGCTCGCGCCCTTGATGATCGCCCGCACCGCCTCTACCTCCGCTTTGAGTGGGTGACTCAAACCCCGAAGGAATTCATCCACTACATCCATGCGGCTGACGGGCGAGCCTTTCTTCTTCAACTTCTCGCCTGCTTTGGCTGGCTTGAACGACCAGCCCCTTGCTTTCAACGCCTCTTTCAAAATACGTATCGCCCTCGGACCGACCCCATGCAATTGAGCCAACTCCGCTTCGGAGACTTTGGTCAACTGCTTGAGGGTTGTGTAGCCTTCGTGAGTCAACGCGCGTGTGGCGGGCGCGCCAATGTTGGCGAGGTCGAATGCGGGGCTTTTGGTGGTCATGAAAATCTCCTTTTCCCTCACCCTGGCCCTCTCCCGAAGGGAGAGGGGACAAGACTCCCTTCTCCCTTCTTCCTTTGGGAGAAGGGCTGGGGATGAGGGCATTACGCCAACTCGCCTTCAGGCAAGGCTGGCGACTCGCTTTCGCCGTCCATGTATCTATCAGACAACAACTTGTAATATTTTGAGTTCATCGCAATAACGGTGAGGATCAAGCCGATGATACCTACCACCGTGAAGACCAGCGCAATGCCGCGCGCGGGACCTGTCCCGAACCAACTGCCGATCAAGCCGACGCCTGCGCCCGTCGTCATAAAAGGGATGAAAAATGTCTCAGTAATTGGACCAATTAGAAAGGTCGTCAGAGGCGCGGCAGATTGCTCAATGCTTTGCGCGAACCCGAAGACGCGTCCCTGTCGTTCAAACGGGACCACCTTCTGAAGGATCGTCTGCTCAGCGGCTTCGATGAACGGCACAACGCTGATATAAATGAACATGCCGACTGCCAGCAGAATGATGGAGGGTTGAATGGTGAAGACGGCGGAGACGATCCATATAACGATGTTGGCGGCGAACATGGCGAACAATGGATTCTTGCCTAAGCCGTATTTTGCAATGATCATCCCGCCGACGATGAAGCCTGTGCTGATGACTGCGAAAAGCAAGCCCCATGTTTGAACCGAAACGAGCGAGAGGCCGTACGCATCCATGAGTCCCATGAACGCGCCGCCTAAAAAGTTGTTGATGGTGGCGAAGAGGATCATCGCCATCAAACCAGGGATGGCGGCGACGACTGCGTACGTGCCGCGCAAATCCACTTTGGGTTGTTGTTCGAGATGCACAATTTCTTTTTCTGGAATTTGTAACGTCCACATGTGAAAAATGGAAAGCGCCATCATCACGATTCCAAGGATCAACACATAGAACATGCCGCCCGCGCCCACCAACAAACCGCTGATGGCGGAACAAATTAAAAATGCGATGCCGAAGGCTGTGCCGACGAGTCCGTTGGCTTTGGCGCGGTCATCTTCGGGAATCAAAATGGTGACGAGAGTCGGCACGGCAATCGAGCGGATGTTGCCTGCGATCACGCCAACCAATAGAAGCACATTGAAAACCCAGAGCGTGACGCTGGTTGGGTTCTTCCATGTTTCGGCGGGGAAGGCGAGATAGATTCCAAAGCCGACGATGTAAATGAGCAGTGAAATCACGCCCGAAAGAATCATCATATTCTTTTTCTTGTTGTGGTCAACCAGGCTCCCGAACCATATCCCCAACCCAGCGGTGAACACAAGGAAGATGCCCGAAACAATTGAAGTGGCGGTGACCGATTTCGTTTCGAGATACATAAAAAAGATCATCGCAAACCAGACGGTCATATTGGTGACGTTGGCAATCACGGTATTGGCTAAGATTTGATAAAAAGTTTTCACGAGATTTTTCCTTTATTAGACCTCTTGCATAAGTATTTGTAGGGCGGGTTTTCAACCCGCCATTCATAAATATGGAGGGTGTCAGGCTACATACCCATATCTGGGCACAAGAGCCTGACCTACGAGTCTCTTGCTTTGAACCACGGAGACGCCGAGTCACGGAGTTTTTTATGTTACTTCGCAATCTCCCAAATAGTACCGCTGGGATCCATAAAACTAGCGGTCCGCACACCCCACGGGCGATCCATCGGACCGTTCAGCAGTTTCACGCCGCGCGTCGCCAACTCGGCGCACATTGCGTCCACATCGTCAACGCCAATCGTGAAGACAAAGCGGGGGCCAGCGTCACGGCTCCCCACGTTCGCAGGTTCGATGAGTTCCTTTGCCTCGCTAGATTTCAAAAGGTTGACCAGCGTGTTCCCGAACTTGAACACGCACGAATCTTTATCTTCAAAAACTACTGGCAACCCAAAGATCTGTAAATAAAATTGTTTTGTCGCAGGCAGGTCTTCGACAAACAAAGTAACCGTCGTAATTTCTTTTACCCACGAATTTGTATCCATGCTCGAAACTCCTTATTGATTGGACGGAGAGATATTCTGATTCATGCGGAATAGATTCGTGGGATCATATTTCGCTTTGACGTGGCGCATCTTTTCCAACGTGGAGGCTGGGTACGCCGCTTCGAGTTCTTTCTCGCCGATAGTGTTGATGAAGTTGACGTACTTGCCCTTGTCGCTTTGTCGAATGGCGTTCTCAAATTCATCCACCCATGTTTCGTGGACGGATTTTTCATTCAGGTCTTGATACAACGCGGCAAGGTTCGCCATAATCTTCGACTTGCGATGAGCATACGCAGTGACATCCGCTGGGATGCGCGTCATCGCTCCGCCCAACACGCGCAGTTGACTCACCGCCATCATGCCTGTTGATTTCTTCAAGTGACTCAAGATGGTTTCAGCAACTGATACATCCACGTAATCCAAAAACATCGTGCGGTTTGCGGCAATGGGATGATACTCTCCATTCTCTGGCGGGAACATTTCAGGGTAAGCCATCGGGCGGAGCATGTCGGCATAGGGTGTGGCGAGATTGCGGAACGGAGTCATCGCCTGTTCGCCTTGTGCAGGGTCGCCCGCATAAAACATCATCGCCATGAGGATGGGCTTGCCAACCACGTCCTCGGGCAGGAACGGCATCGGGGGCGCGGTCATCACGTTTGCAATGGTGGATAATGCCTCGGGAGCCGAATCAGCCTCCCTTAAGAAAGAAGCGACTGTCTCCGCTGTGGCTGGGAGGAACAGCATTCCGCCGTACGCTTGACCCAAATCCTGCAATTGAAATTTGAATTTCGTCGCCACGCCAAAGTTTCCGCCGCCGCCGCGCATCGCCCAAAATAAATCGGCGTGATTCGATTCATCGGCTTGCAAAATTTTTCCGTCGGCGGTGACGACTTCCACGGCGAGCAAATTATCAATCGTCAGCCCGTGCTTGCGGACGAGAAAGCCAACGCCGCCGCCAAGCGTTATGCCGCCAATGCCGACCGAACCCGTGTCGCCGAAGCCTGTGGCGAAACCGTGTTCGGCAACCGCACGCGTATATTCCGCGGCGGTGAGCCCCGACTCAGCCCACGCGGTTTTTGTGTTCGCATCAATCTGCAAATTTTTCATCAGCGAAACATCCAACAGGATCCCGCCGTCGTTGACGCAGAACGCGCTGTGTCCGCCACTGCGGACGGCGAGTTCAAGTCCCGTTTCTTTTACAAGCGCGATGACTTGTGCCACTTCATTTACATTCGTCACCTTGATGATGACAGCAGGGCGGCGGTCAATATCGCCCGCGACAGCGGTTCGCGCTTTGTCATAATCTGCATCTTTGGGCGCGATCACATGCTTGAATGTTTTACGAAGTTTTGTAATTGAAAGTTTGTTTGACATCGTTTCTCCGTGGATAAATTAATTGTATCTGCCTTAAGTTAATTAAGATAATAGATGTCCGATTATAGAACGTGCGTTCTAGTATGTCAAGCAGAAAATAAGAGGCGAAGAAGGTGGGGAAATTTCAAAAATCTTGACGATAAAGAACATCCGCACTAATATTTTAGAATGAATAAAGATAAAAAAGTAGACGCATATATCGCCTCATTTGATGAACCTCTACGCGCTAAATTAAGTGAGATTCGAAAGCTCATTCGACGTCTCGCGCCACAGGCTAGCGAATTAATCAGCAATGATATGCCTGGTTATATCTTGCACGATAGTTTAGTTTGGTTTGCTGGAATTGGAGAGCGCGTTGCTTTATATCCGCGGGGTCACCATTTTAAGAAAGCCTATGCAAAGGAACTTGTAGGCTATCAGACGATAAAAGGCGCAATCCTGTTCTCGTCCGATGTCGCGTTACCGATTACGTTAATCACAAAAATAATTAAGGATAGGGTAGATCAAAATATACTTGTTGCAAAGCCGCTCCCCGAAGGTTTTCCAGCAAAACTTGCCTTACCAGTCAAACGAGCGCTGGCAGTTGCCAAGATCACAAGTTTGGATATCCTAGCAAGCTACTCTGAAAAGGAGATTTTAGATTTGCACGGCATAGGTCCGAGTGACTTCCCTTTGTTGCGTTCGGCGTTGCAAGTAGTTGGTCTAAAATTTCGGCGCGACGAGTAGGCTTAACAATGGGGTAGTTAGTCAGCTAATACCATGTTGAATTAAATGGCTAACGAATATGCCGAAAAATGTAGCCACAAAAGTCTCTGTGACCTTTGTGGCTAATATATCTTAGAAGGATGTATATGGCGATGCTTAAGCTTTATCTGACCGCTTTCTTCACCAGCGCGGTGATTATGTTGCCAAATCGCCGCTTGTTTCTCAGCATGCGTTCGTTGGGCGGGGCTCAGACCTATCGACGCCTTGAGCTTGTTCGACTCTCATGCAGTGAGCGTTTACGCATAACTCACCGGGTAGCGCAAATGCGTCACGCCGACACCTTGAATTACCGCCGGGCTCCCAAGTGCGGCCCTTGTACCTGCGAGGTGATCAAAGAGGCGGACTCCGGAACCCAGAAAGATCGCGGCTATATCAACGCTAATTTCGTCCAGGAGCCCAGCTTTGATGCATTGCTGGATGGTATCGGGACCATGCATTCCGACCGATTTTCCACCCGCGGCGGCTTTCGCTTTCTCCACAGCGCTTTCGATACCGTCCGTCACGAAATGGACCGTTGAATTCGGACGCGGCCAGCCAGCAGGGATGCTGTGTGTCAGGACAAAGGCAGGTCCCCAAGAGTGATTCCCGCCCCAGCCTCCAGCAACTTCAAAAGTGCGTCGTCCCGTAAGGACTGCCCCCAGCTCGGAGGTGAGACTACGAATGTGCCCAGCGCTCGGCTCGGACACCTTGAATGTCATCGAATCCGGTCCCCCTGTGCGGACTTCAACATTTCCCGAGCTGAAGTACCAATCGAAGACTTCGGACACGCTGTCATTCGGGCCGGCGACAAAGCCATCTAGCGACATAGACATGATTGCAATTACTTTCGACATTCGGATGCTCCTTTTTGTAAGAAATTATCTCAAAAGGCATTCTGAGCCAATCTGCGAAACCAAAGCATAGCGCAGGCAAACTGAAGCAGGGCGAGATAGTTTTTCGCTTTCTTTTCGTAACGGATCAACAAGCCGCGACACTTG
>NZ_DBNHEF010000072.1:0-68329 GCF_057138825.1 Candidatus Defluviilinea gracilis | reverse complement strand
ACGAGCAGCGCGTTGATCGTATCTGCCAGCGGATGTTTATGCGATTCGGAAAACCGCGAACGGACGACAAGTTGTCCGTTGTTTTCGAGTTTCTCCTTCAATGCCGCGCCCACCTCGCGGACGTAGGCAATGTCGTCGCCGTCACCCGTCACGGTGACCAAGGCTCGGTTGAACGACTCAGGCTGACCGAGGTATGGAAGCGTATCCATGGTGACGTATCCGAACGGCGAGGCGAGGAAGTCCCCTGCGGCGGAGGCGGTGTCTTGCACAATTCCAGTCACTGGCAAAGTTTTTATCGAACCGTCGGGGAGTTGAAATTCGAGCAGGTCGCCCACGTTCACATCGAGGTTGGTCAACGCTTTTTGTTCGAGCAGTACTTTGCGCTTTGCTGGGATGGACGCGCCCTCGAGCGGGGTCAACAAGTTGATGCTGTTATCTTCAAAACTCTCGAACGCGTTCATGTCGAGCGTCACCCATTTTTCGGTGCCTGGCACGCGCACGCGCATGTTGAACACGCGCCGCGCCTCGGCATCTTTCACGTTCGGCTGGTTGAGAATGGAATCGAGAACGTCTTCGTTGAAGTTCGTCATCCGCAGTTCGATGTTGGCTGGCACGTTCGCCGCATACGACACGCCCATATCCTGCGAGATGATCTGATACGCGCCCGCGATCACGCCAATCGAAAACACGCCCACCGCAATGGAAAATACCACCAGCAGTGTGCGGGCTTTGTTATCTATGAGGTCATGCAGAACTTTTCGCCAACGAGGTTTCATACGATTTTTGATTTACGATTTCAGATTTACGATTTTTTATGTACGGTGGTCGAGTAGCCCGAAGCGATAGCGAAGGGCGTATCGAGACCACCACGCCGTAAAATATTTCTGTTACAAAAGTTTGTTCGCGTACTTGTGGTCTCGATACGTCCCGCGATGCTTCGTCTTCGCTATCGCTCCGCTCAGCACACGCGGGACTACTCGACCACCGATCAAGGTGAGTAACATGAATTGTTTTACCGTAGTAACGACTTCAGTCGTTTGATTGCGGCGAAAAAGCGACTGAAGTCGCTACTACGACATCGGGCGATTATGGTTACTCAGAAAATCTTTACTTCCTCTTAAACAACGAGAACAGCCCGCCTTTGCGGCTGTCTGCGGCGCGATGGACCTCGAGGCGCTCCTGCACGATCTTGCCAACCGCGTCGGCGGTTCTTGGCGACACGTCCATCACGCGCTTGAAATCTTCGCGCTTTATCGTCAAAACTTCAACGGGTTCTTCCTCGCTTGCGCGGACATTCGCAATCGCTTTGCCTCCGCGCAAGAGTTCGATCTCGCCAAAAAATTCGCCAGGCTTCAAACGCGAGATGACGTTCTCTCCGTTCTTGCGGTCGTGTAACACCACTTCCACTTCGCCTTTGCGGATCATAAAGAAATTTTCGATTGGCTCCTCGCGCGAGATGATCGTGGCTTTCGGCTGATACGTCCGCTCTTCGGCGAGTTTGGTGAACTCCATCATGTGACGATGTCTCAGCCACGGCAGGGATTTGGCAATCGTCTCGTTGATGAGTTCACCGTCGGCGATGATGATGTTGCGCGTGGTGCGCGACGTGAGCGACGGATCGTGCGTCACCATCAACACGGTCTTGCCGCGCCGCGCCAACTCTTCGAACAAGTCAATGATGATGTTGGCTGATTTTGTATCGAGGTTACCCGTCGGTTCATCTGCAACCAACAACGGCGGATCACATGCCAACGCGCGCGCAATGGCGGCGAGTTGTTGTTGTCCCGTTGAAACCAGCATAGGCAATTTATTCGCAAACTCTTCCAGCCCAACCAACTTCAACATGTCCATCGCGCGCGCGGGTCGTTCATCGAAGTCGTACATGTCGGCGTAATCCATCGGCAACATCGCATTCTCAAGCAATGTGAGCATCGGAAGCAATTGAAAAAACTGAAACACGATTCCCAAATTGCGTCCGCGCCATTTCGAGCGCTGGCTTTCGCTCATGCCCGTGTAAATGTCCGTGCCGCCGATCACCACCTTGCCATCCGTCGGATGGTCAATGCCTGTGATCATGTTGAGCAGTGTAGATTTTCCGCTCCCCGATTTCCCAACGATCGAAACAAACTCGCCGCGATTGATGGTCAGGTCAACGCCTTTGAGCACGGTGAACTCGCCCGCCGCGTTTTTGAATCGCTTGACGACCCCGTGCATATCGATCATCGCCTCAGGCGATGACATCGCATGAGGGTTAGAACCAGACTTCCCCTTGGCGCGACGCGGACTCACTTCCGCCTCCACCAAGATTTTTTGGGATTCAAATCCGCATCGTTATCGCCCTTCGACTGCGCTCCGCTCCGCTCAGGGCGAGAGATCAACTCCCCATCCGCGATCTGGAGCGCGCGCGTGAATCGCGTTGACAACGACTCGTCGTGCGTGACCATCACGATCGTTTTGCCTTGA
The DNA here is from genome assembly GCF_057138825.1 of Candidatus Defluviilinea gracilis. Lineage (NCBI taxonomy): Bacteria > Bacillati > Chloroflexota > Anaerolineae > Anaerolineales > Candidatus Villigracilaceae > Candidatus Defluviilinea > Candidatus Defluviilinea gracilis. Next base: position 65,866 of record NZ_DBNHEF010000072.1, on the reverse strand, counting down.
TCGGCGACGAGACGCGCGAAGAGTTCGAAGATGTGATCGGCAGTGACCGAGTCGAGACTGCCCGTCGGCTCGTCCGCGATGATGATGGGCGGATCGTTCGCCAGCGCGCGCGCAATGGCGACGCGTTGTTGCTGTCCGCCCGAAATGAGCGCGGGAAGTTTTTCGGCATGTTCTTCGATCTCGACGAGGCGCAACAACTCGAGCGCACGTTGACGCGATTGTTTCGGACTGAAGTTGCCGCACAAGTCCATAGGCAGGGTGATGTTTTCGACGAGCGTGAGCATCGGCAAAAGTTGAAACGACTGAAACACAACGCCCATCGTATGCCCGCGCCATAACGCGATCTCGTCTTCTTTTTTCTTGTGCACCGAAACAGGCGAACCGTTTGAGTGAATGATGACTTCGCCCTCGCTGAGATGATCCACACCTGTGATCATGTTGAGCAGTGTGGATTTGCCCGCGCCCGATTTGCCGACGATACCAACGAACTCGCCCGCGCCGATGTTCATGTTGACGCCTTTGAGCGCGGTGAAATCGCCCGCCGCGGTGGCGTAGGTCTTCACCACGTCGCGCAGTTCGATCAGGGAGGATGCGACTTTGCTTTCAACCGGAGATTGCCGAACCGATGACACGACTTTCAAAATCCTTTAGGACTTACTCAGTTGAACCTGTTGCGCTGTAGTTGCACTGCGGTGGCGGCAGTACAACTGCCCGCCAACTGCGTTAGTCCTTTCCTTTATTTTTCGGGAAAAGTATAGTATATTCCAGACACTGTTTGATAATAAACAGTGTCTATTATATGCAATAGACTATTGGTGTCAAGACTAAGAAAGGCTGCCAATGTTGAACTCCACATCGAAAACAAAAACGGATCGCCGCGTGCAACGCACGCTCCAATCTTTGCGAGCCGCTCTGCTTGAACTCATCAAAGAAAAAAACTACGATGATATCTCCATCGAGGAGATCACGGAGCGCGCCAATGTGGGACGCGCCACGTTCTACCTGCATTACAAAGATAAGGAAGACCTGCTGTTGGAAGAGTTCAGCGAGACGATCTACGATCAGGCGCAGGTTCTGTCAGAAGTCCCATTTTCCGCATGGGTGCCCGCTTCAACAAAAGACAGCGGAAAAAACAAGCCGCTCCAGCCCCTCCTGCTGGTGTTTCAACACGTTCACGATCACTCCGAACTTTATTACTTGCTTTTGAAGAGCGCCAACGCGAGCAAGATCGTCGAGCGCATTCGCAAAGTCAGCACGGAGGCGATTGTCAGGTTTGTCGAGAACAAGATGAAGTCTGACCCGATCCCCCTCCTCTTCGAGGTGCCGATCGAATTCTTTGCGGCATTTTTCAGCGGAGCGTTACTCAGCGTGGTGAGTTGGTGGATCAAGGAAGACATGCGTCATTCTCCCGAAGAGGTGACGAGTATGTTCCGAAGCCTATTCTTTAGCGGCGCCGAGAAAACGCTCGGTCTGCAAGCAGGCACGGAGTGATCTGCGGCTACGTTGACGCAGTTCAATTGCACCAAAATCTCGGCAAACCCTAGTCACGGATTACACGACTTCGCACGGATTTCTTGTAGATTAAGAATTTAACCGAGCGACCCTGCCTTTTCGTTTTGAACCACTGAGACACTGAGTCACGGAGATTTTAATTGGCTTTGCTCAGTGTCTCCGTATCTCACATGTCCCAATGTGTTTCGGGAGTGGTTCAATTTATTACTCGATTAATTGACAAAAGAACAATAAAATACATTCATGAAAATCCGTGTAATCTTTAGCAAAGAATGATTTTGATTAAACGGGGCTATAATCGAAACATTCAATCTCGAGGAGAATACAATGTCCAATGTATACGCATCCAATCATCCGCTGGTCGCGCATAAACTTTCGCGCCTGCGCGACAAAATCACCGAGCCTAAGAAATTCCGCGAACTGGTGCGCGAGATCGCCGCGCTCCTGGCATACGAAGCCACCGCCGATTTGGCTGTAGCGCCGCGCGAATTCGAAACTCCGCTAGCCAAAATGACAGGCTCCGAGTTGAAAGAGAAGATCGGACTCGTGCCCATTTTGCGCGCGGGACTTGGTATGGTGGAAGGGATATGGGAACTTATGCCTGTTGCCGAAGTCTGGCACATCGGCTTGTATCGCGATGAACATACACTGCGACCCGTCGAGTATTACAACAAACTCCCCACCGAACCGACCGTTTCTGTCTGTTTGATTCTTGATCCCATGCTTGCTACAGGCGGTTCGGCAACAGCAACGGCAGACGTGTTAAAAAAATGGGGCGTGAAGAAAATTAAATTTGTGGGTCTCATCGCCGCGCCTGAGGGAATCAAGGCGATGCAGGATAAGCATCCCGATATTGACATCCACATCGGCGCAATTGACAGTCACCTCAATGAGCGCGCGTATATCGTGCCAGGGCTGGGAGACGCGGGGGATCGGCAGTTTGGGACGGGGTGAGGGGAGAGAATTAGAGGATTGGAGAATTAGAGAATAGAGACTGGAGAATTGAGAAAAGAGATTGGAGACTGGAGACTAGAGATTGAGAGATAGTGTAATTGGTAATTGGTAATTGGTAATTGGTAATTGGTAATTGGTAATTGGTAATTGGCGGTTAAGTAACCTGATTGATGGCGCAGCAGGATCAGAGAATTGCGTTTGGCTTGCATGGATTAACTGAATCGGAGGCTGATATGGCGAAGAATGCGGATATAAAAACCAAAGTCAATAAGGCAAGCGTAACGGCGTTTTTAAATAAGGTTGAGAGTGAGCAAAAGCGAAACGACTCTTTCGAGTTGGTGAAGATCATGCAACAGGTCTCGAAAGAAAAACCGAAAATGTGGGGACCAAGCATCATCGGGTTTGGGTCGTTGCATTACAAGTACGAGAGCGGACGCGAAGGCGACATGCCGTTGATCGCTTTTTCTCCGCGCAAGCAGTACATCACGCTGTATCTTCTGATGGGGAACGATTACGAAAAACCACTGCTCGAAAAACTTGGCAAACATACCACAAGCAAGGTGTGCCTGTATATCAAAAAATTGAGCGACGTGGATATGAAAACGCTAAAAGAGTTGATCACCAAAACATACCAAGCATCGAAGGCGTTGAAGTAATGTGAATAGTGGATAACAATTTCATGTCATGCTAAGGGGCGGTTTTTGCCCCGAAGCATCTCTGAGAGACTCATCCGAGACCCTTCGGTCGCGGAGTTTACCCTGAGTTTATCGAAGGGCTCCCTCAGGGTGACATGGTTGTATGTTTGGCATATTCATGATTGATATTTAAAGTAGTTCAATCTTGTTAGTTGATCGGAGGCTGACATGGCGAAGGCTGAATTGAAAACCAAAGTCAACAAGGCGAGCGTGACGGCATTTTTGAACAAGGTGGATGATGAGCAAAAACGAACAGACTCTTTCGAGATTCTAAAATTGATGAAGCAGGTCACGAAAGAAGAGCCAAAGATGTGGGGGTCGAGCATCGTCGGCTTCGGCAGTTATCACTACAAAAGCAAAAGCGGGCGCGAAGGCGATTGGATGCTCACAGGTTTTTCGCCGCGCAAACAAAATCTCACGCTCTATCTCATGGGCGGATTCGACACGCACAAAGACCTGCTCAAGAAACTCGGCAAATTCACCACCAGCGTCGGATGTTTGTACATCAAGAAGTTAGACGATGTGGATAAAAAAGTTTTGAAAGACCTGGTCGCCGCGTCTGTGAAGCGGATGAAACAACTCAATCAATGATAGTACAGACCGTCCCGCAGGTTTTCTTGCAGGACTCTGTTCATGCAAGAAACCTGCGGGACGTTCTGCGCAATGCGAGTTACTCAATGACGATCCAAAAAGATGTCGAAGGCAACGAGAAAAAATATCTGCATGAATTTGCGGATTTTTCACATAAGCGCGTCCTCGAGATCGGATGCGGCGATGGGCGGTTGACGTGGCAGTACACCCATGCTTCCTCCCTAACCATCGGGCTGGACTCTGACCATGACGCGTTGCGCGTCGCTTCGATTGATGCGCCTCACGACCGAAAACACAAGATCCATTTCGTCCATTCCGAAGCGGAGCGTCTCCCCTTTTCAAAAGAGACGTTCGACATTGCCATACTCGCATGGTCGCTTTGATGTATCACGCATGAGGGCATGGTCCATGCCCTGAGTGAAATTCGGCGCGTATTGATTCCAAACGGCATCTTGATTGACTTGCGCCCGTTGCTGAGTCGCTGGGAGGTGGAAGTGGCGTCCGCGCGTGAGAGCAAGCTCACGGGCAGAGTGAACGATTTCGAAGTCGGCATCGCAGACGACACCGCCGCGAATCGCTCGATGGCGGAGGCTGAGTCCAATGGATGGTTCATCCGCGAGCGCGAGGAATTCTTTGCGTACGTCTACTCGTGGGACACGCCGCACGAAATGGAAGAGTGGATTGACGACGAATGGAACGATTTCATCGAGTTGGACGAAGAGGCGAAACACGCCACGCGCTCGGCTTGGGCGCTTTCAGACGGCGATGCGCGCGCGCAGTTGCGGATGAAGATGTTGATCGGGAGGTGGAGGAGGGGATGATAGAGAATTGGAGGATTGGAGAATTGATGACGGCGGGCGTATAATGCTGTACATAGGAAGTTAGACGGCTTGTGGGCAGTTTAACCATCCAAATAGTGTCTTATACAGATACAGGCTGGTTAAGGCACAGTTAGGCGCTCCCCTGGAAACCCGAATTTGATATGTATATGAAAAAGCTGAAATCTCTTCCATTGGTATTGTTAATGCTGTTGACCCTTATCGGGTGTATTTCAGAAAATACACCAAAAGAAAATCTAGCGGCACCAACTGCAACTATTCCATCTTCAACACCATTGCCACCTGAGACTTTAACTCTCATCCCTACTGAAACAAAAGTTCCTACCCCAACGTTATATTTGACTCCTTTACCAACTTTGTCTTTTTACAAGACGGCATACCAAATGTATGAGGCTAATAACATATGTGGTTTGCCTTGCTGGTGGGGCATTACTCCAGGTGTATCGACATGGACAGAAGCACAGCAATACATCGCCCATTTCAATCCATCCCGTTCATTTGGCGTTGAAAAAGTAACAAATTTTAAAATACCTATTACGAAATCTACACAATCGGAAATGTACGTATGGTCTGTATGGCTTCCGAATGCAGATACATCTGCGTCTGTTTATTTAGAGGTTCAAAATAATGTCGTAATGGCGATAAGAGTCGCTCAAGACCTATTCACTCTATTCTTTCCTCTTCATAAATTTTTTGAAGCATCTGATGAGCCAGATAAGGTTTTGGTATACATTAGTGACCGCGATAAAATTAATAGCACCTATGATGCTACACTATATTTAGTGTACGAACAAAAACATATTCTTGCAAGCTATGTCTTCTGGGGAAGCGAAACGACAGACGCCGTGAATTTATGCTTACAGCATCTTAGCCCACAAGAGATGCATTTATGGTCATCTGAGGTAGAAATAAGTACAGATCTTTCCACTCTTAAACCGTTAGATGAATTTTCTGATCTAAATCCAAACTCATTCTATGAGAGATTCAAAAGCAAGAACCACCAATGCTTTGAAATGTCAAAAAATGCTTGGAAATAATCTGTGAATTTTTTATTTGAAGGACAACAAACTTGCAAAATGCGCCCGCCTATGAACAGCGGTGTCAAGGGTTGAGGAGAAACTAGATCAAAAAAAGCCTCGCGTCTTGCAAAAGAAGCTAAGCTATCGAAAATTCACCGAATTCGTAAAGGATCAAAAATGTCAGAAGAACAGCCAATCAGAAAAGTTGTCTTTGCGATCAACATCACCATAGACGGCTACTGCGGACATGAAGCGATGCTCCCCGACGACGAAGTACATGAGTACTTCACCGAACTCTTGCGTAACACAGGCGTTGATATTTTCGGGCGCAACACGTATCACCTGATGTATCCATACTGGCACGATGTTGCGGTGGATCAATCGGAAACGCCAACGGTCAACGAATTCGCGCGGGTATTCGATTCCGTGCCGAAGATCGTCTTCTCAACGACGATGAAGAGCGTAGAATGGAACAACACCACGCTCCTGCACGGAGGTCTTCGGGAAGAGATCATGAAGTTAAAAGGACAGCCAGGGAAAAATATCTCCATCGGCAGTCTCAACATCGCCTCGCAAGCCGCGCAATGGGACCTCATTGACGAATATCACTTTGTCGTCCACCCCGTCATTGCAGGAGCAGGTCCGCGCTTGTTTGAATCGGGCGCGAACCTGACGTTGAAACTTATCGGATCGAAAACGTTCCGTTCGGGGGTTGTCGCGTTGCGATATCAGAAATAATTCGTAGAGAGTATTTCATAAATAGACCTCTTGCATAAGAGTCTCTCGTTCAGCCACACATCGTCCTGATGTTCTTCGGGAGAGTCCACAGAGACCCTTGACCCAGCGCCTGCGTTCGGGGCAGGTGGAAATGCTCATTTTCCCTGTGATCTCTGCGGCAAAAATGACTTTCGCACGAGGTCTTATACATAACCATCCGAAAGAAAAAACTACAATGACGCGATCAAATCAATTGAGCAAACGGGAACAGGATGTGGTCAATTTACTCATCGAGGGCAACAGCAACAAGCTGATCGCTTCTTCCCTTCATATATCCGAGCGCACGGTCGAATTTCATTTGAAAAATATCTTTACAAAATATCAGGTCGGCTCTCGCATGGAATTGGTATTGAAGCTGGGAAAGTCCAAACCCCAAAAACTAGGGGAATCCACAGTTGCGCCCGGAGTAGAAGTTGCCGAAAATAGAGACCAGCCCAGTTCAAGGAACTGGGTCACACCTTTGAGAGAAGCTGTCTCTATAATCAGCAAGGAGTTAGGAATGGAAAATTTGTTGAATTCAAAAGCCAACAGCGAAGCGGACTCGTCCACGTTCTTTGGCGCGATCCGCGTCTGCTTGGCAAAATATGCGGATTTCAATGGGCGGGCGGCGCGGTCCGAGTTTTGGTGGTTCGCGCTGTTCGTTACATTGGCTACCTCGGCAATGGCATACCTGAGCGAGTCTCTGGCTAGCGTATTCTTGATTGCCACACTGCTTCCCCTGTTGGCGGCGGGCGCGCGCCGCCTTCACGATATCGGCAAGAGCGGATGGTGGCAAATGTACCTGCTCATTCCAGTGGGCGGCATTGTCATACTAGGCATTTTGTGGGCACAGCAAACAGATAAAAACCTTTCGTAGAAAAATGGACCAGGATGATACGACATGTATCATCCTGGCTTTTTTCCCTTCTTCCAATACCTCAACAACCCATCCGCGCTCATGCCGAGGGGATTCGCCACCTCGTAGGCTTTGACCACATCTTCGCTCAAGCCGATGGCTCTGCCCTCATCCATCACCCATTTTGTAAAACTTTCGCGCAGTTCTTCGATGGATGTCTCGTTCTGCATGGACTGTTCCATCCAACGCGCGGCGGAGTCGAGTCCTTTTTCCACTTCGGCGAGTTGCCAATCCACATCATCGTAGATCCCAAAGTGAGTCGGCGCAATGCGCGGGGATTTGAGCGCGCGTAATTTTGCAACACTTTCCTTCCAGCGTTCGAGGTTCAGTTCAGGCGGAGGCATTGGCACGCGCAGATATTGACAACCGGGGATGCGCACGCCGCCCACGTCGCCGCAAAAGACGATCTCTTCGAATTGATAAGCGAAGTGATGCTCCGCGTGACCGGGTGTGTTATGCGGAATAAATTCCGCGCTCCCAATACGAATCCCTTCGCCATCATTCGCAATGTGCAGCTTATTTTCAGGCACGGGCAGGAAATCGCCCCACAGCGTTTGCATTCGATCTCCATAGATGCGCGTTGCGCTGGCGATCAACTTTTCAGGGTGGAGCATGTGCGGCGCGCCGACAGGGTGCACATAAATCTCCGCGCCCTGAGTGGCAAGCCAGCCCGCCGCGCCCGCATGATCGAGGTGGATGTGCGTGAGCAGGACGTGAGTCACATCACGGGTGGATAATCCCTCCGCTGTGAGACCAGCCCGAAGTGAAGAAAGAGTCGAGCCGGGTCCGCTTTCGATCAGGACGACGGCATCCCTCAATCGAATCAAATAAGAGGCGATGGCATGAGTCCGCCCTTGAAAATTCAGGTCAAGTGTGACAATACGGGTTTGCGCCATGAGTGTTCCTGTGCGTTGGTTTTCGAGTAGAACGACGAGAGCGTTGCTCCCAAGTCTTCGTCACAGTATACACGGCAAACAGGAACTTTGCGTTCCTCAAGCGACTTCGCAAGATCTTCGTTGCCAACACGCGAGCCGAACGAAAGCGTCATCAACAAGACTACGGTTGGACGCAAGCTTCGGCGTTGCAAACTATCCACAGCGATCAGAAGCTCAGGATAGATCATCGGCGTGACGAGGATGGCGCTTGAGCCTTGCGGCAGTTGTCCCATCTGGGCGGTGACGAGCGCCGGCAGGGTGAAGAAACTCTCGTTATTGAGGAATGCCAGCGCCTCAAGGATCTTCGCCTCCTGACGCTCGCTTCTTTCCGCCGGGATAATTTTGTACGAACGACCCGAGGCGCTCACCAGCCCCACCGACCGGCGCCCGGCGATGAAATAGTGCGCCAGTGACGCCGCCGCGCTAACCGCATATTCAAGCGTGGAAGGCGGCAGTTTCACTTTGCGGCGGCGCAACAAAAAGAGATCGTCGGAGGGCGGCGCTTCGAGCGCGTCACCCGGCTTTGAGATATGCGCGCTGCGATGCGTGTCGATGAATAGCCACACTTCCGATTGCGGGTCTTGTTCGAATTCTTTCACCATCAATTTATCGCGGCGCGCGCTGGTGGGCCAATGGATGCGTTTGAGCGGATCGCCCGGCACATACTCGCGCACGCCCGCCGCGTGAGGCGTCACGTCTTGTGATTTACGACGGATCACCTGCCCGCCCGGCAACAAACCCGGCGGCGAATAGAATTCGGAGACATTGGCGAGCATCGGCAATACAACCAGTGAATCGCGCGCGGGGAATGTTTTGGAAACGCGAAAGATGCCGAACGGATCGCCGGAACTGACGCGGGTGGGTCCAAGCAGGAATCCGCCTCGGGTGGTGAGCCAGGTGCGGGCTGTGTAGGAGCGTTTTTGTTTCCCGTTGACGAGGGTCAGAACACGCGAACCCGTCGCAAAAGGAATCGTGGTCTCGTTAAAGACCTCCAGCCACAGTTTGGGGATTCGACTGGAGTTGGCGATCTCAAAATGTTCTTCGAAGATATCTCCCACTGCCGCGCGGAGCGAACGCGCCCGACGTTCCACTGTGATTCCGCGCAAGGCAAAGTTTGTCAACAACCATGCCAGGGCGATCAATAACAAGCCAAAATAAAACAGTCGAACATAAAGCAAAGAACCGTTCACAACCGCGCCGATACCGCCCACTCCCAGAGTCAAAAGAACGAAGGCGCGCCCAGGCGTCACTTTGATTTGTCCTTCGCCTTCAAGTTGACAGCCTGGTAATCTCCGCCTGGCACCGGTACGCTGGCGAGGATCTCTTGCACGATACGATCGGAACTCAACTCGCGCAAACGCGCCGCCGGTGAAACGATCAGGCGATGCCCAAGCACCGGTATCGCAAGGACTTTGATATCGTCGGGTAACACATGGTCGCGCCCGTGTATGGCGGCGCGCGCCTGACCGGCGCGAAACAATGCCAGGCTCCCGCGCGGGCTGGCGCCGAGGTACACATCGTTGTTCTGACGGGTTTTGCCGACGAGGTCTACAATGTATTTTTGCACTGCTGGGGAAACATGGATTTTTCGAACTTCTTCGATGGCGCCCAACAACTCTTTGATCTTGACGACCGCTTTCAACGCTTCGATTGGGTGTTTCAGTTGCTGACTGCCCAGCACCTTTATCTCCTCCGACGCGCTGGGGTAACCCATGCGGATGCGGAGCAGAAAACGGTCGAGTTGCGCCTCGGGGAGCGGAAATGTCCCTTCGTATTCGATGGGGTTTTGCGTAGCAAGCACCATGAAGGGTTTTGGAAGCGCATGCGTCACTCCATCCACGGTGACCTGCTTTTCCTCCATGGCTTCGAGTAGCGCGGCTTGGGTCTTTGGCGTGGCGCGATTGACCTCATCTGCCAGAATGATCTGCCCAACAATCGGACCCGCGCGGAACTCGAACTTTTGCTTTTGCTGGTTGTAGATCGAAACGCCTGTCACATCGCTGGGAAGCATATCCGGCGTGAACTGGATACGGTTGAACGTGCAGTCGAGCGATTTGGCGAGACTGCGCGCCAGCATGGTCTTCCCCACTCCCGGCACATCTTCTATCAACAAATGCCCCTGGCAAAGCAAGCCGATCACAACCAACTCCAACGCCTGCGATTTTCCCACGATCACTTGCTCCAAATTTTGAACGATATGCTCGCTGAATTGTTTGAGGTCTTCCATGAAGAAGCGCCCTTTCCTGTTATTGGGTTGCTTTACCGCCCCGATTGTACGGGTATTCGATGGCATGGGCAAGTGAAATTCACCCCTCTGTGGAGGGGTGTTGGTTTAATTAACCGCGAAGTTTCATGGGACTTTCCTGGCGTCCTTCGCGCGCTTTGCGGCTACTTTCTTGAGGGCGAGATTTCGCCATGAACTTTCGTGTATAATCTGCGTCGCCCGTCCCCGTAGCTCAATGGACAGAGTAACAGACTTCGAATCTGGTGGTTGCGCGTTCGACCCGCGCCGGGGACGCCATCTTTAATTTTTTAGACGCAGAAAAACGCCGACCTACGCTAATATAAAAACCAGGACTTACGCAGTTGGCGGGCAGTTGGACTGCCGCCGCCGCAGTGCAACTACGGCGCAACAGGTTCAACTGCGTAAGCCCTAAAAACTCTGCGTTCGTCGGCGCAAATCAGCGTCCTAAACATCCCAGTTCATGCGCGATCTTCCCTCCGAAGCAAAATTGATTCAGATGCTCCTTAACCGCCTCGAGCGGATCTCAGTCGATTCGGTGTGGGCGCATCGCGCCAGCGGATTGCGCGGAAGCCTGCTCGGCATGCTGGAGCAATTCGAAGAGGGAAAGCCCCCAGAGCCAGCCGAGTTCAAGTCTGTGATGCGAATCGCCTTTCAAATCCTCCGGGAGGCGGCGAGAGAGATGAGGTAAGTAGACCTTGCCACGCCATGTCTGGTGTGCGGAGCGTCCTTCGACTACGCTCATCCTTCGACTACGCTCAGGACAAAATAAACATCACAGAAAAGCAGGAACATGCCAGACCTTTACACGCTCAACCCAAGCCAGATTATTATGTACGTCACCGAACATTGCTCCGATTGTGTCCGCGTGAAGAAATATTTTGAAGCGAAAGGTATCCCCTATGTTCGCGTGGGGCTTGAAGGGGACGCGAAAGCCGCCGAATTTGTGACCCAGATCAACCGTGGATTCCGAAGCGTGCCGACCATCGTGTTTCCCGACGGCTCGGTGCTCGTCGAACCGAGTTGGGAGGAGTTAAACAAGAAATTCATGAATTGACATGATACATAGGGGACTATTCTCAGCAGGTCAACAGCGATACAATGAGGGCGAGGAGTAAAAATGAAACGAGTCACGACTTTCATTCTAATTGCGTTCCTGCTGGCATCGTGCAATGGCTGGATCATCCAACCCCTGCCGGGCAACCCGCCTACGCCATTTCTGCCGTTCACACAGACGCCCTCGGTGTTCAGCCCCACGCCGTTAATTATCGGTGTGGCAAGCCTTACGCCCGCGCCTTCGGTTGCCACGCTCACCCCAAGCACAACACCCTTCCCCACATTGACCGGCTCAGCCGCGCCTGCTACTTTGACATCCACAAACACTTCTACGCCGCTCCCCACGACGCTTGGGTTGGCGATCAAGCCGCTTCGCTGTAATACCAGCGCCGACTTTTCGCATGGCATGGGAGAAGTGACCAACGCTTTCATCCTACTGAAAAACACCGGCGGTATTGAGTTGACAAATATCAAGACGACCCTCAACGTGCTCGACCCCGGCTTGCAGATCCACCCTGACCAGTCGATCATGACTGCTGTGCTTCCGGTTGGGTATCAGGTTACGATAAAACTCACCGCAGATACCACCACCAATTCTCCCACGCCGATTCAAGTCAAAGTGACAAGCGATCAGGGCGAGTTTCCGATCGAAGGACTTCCTTCGTGCACCGACATTGGATTTGGCGCCCCCGACCCCACGGGACTCAACACCCCGATTCCTTCAACCCCATAATCGAGGCAAATCCGCAGAGCGCTCAAATTTCCGAGCATATTCTCAATAAAGTCCACTATAATCAACCCATGGCAAACGAAAACTTAAACACACTCCGCAATAAGATCGCCATCCTCATAGACGGCGATAACGCGCAATCCTCCCTGCTCACGCAAATGCTCGTGGAGGCGGGTCGTCACGGACAAGTCACCGTCCGCCGCATCTACGGCGACTGGACGACGAACAGCATGAATTCGTGGAAAGACACGCTGAACTTCCACGCTTTCCAGCCTATCCAACAATTCCGCTACACCGTCGGCAAGAACGCCACCGACAGCGCGATGATCATCGACGCGATGGACATCATGCACTCCGAAGTCGTGGATGGATTCTGCCTCGTTTCCTCCGATTCGGATTACACGCGGCTGGCAACCCGCATCCGCGAGACGGGCATCTTCGTGATGGGCATCGGCGAAAAGAAAACGCCCAAGGCGTTCGTCAACGCCTGCGATCTGTTTGTCTACACTGAGAACTTGCAAGCGGAAAAGAAAGCCGCGCAACAGAAGCAGGCGCACGCGAAGAAAACGACGAAAAGCAAAGACGGCAAAGAAGAAACAGACCCGATGCCGATGCTCAGTCAAGCCTTCGAAATGGCGGCGGGACAAGACGGCTGGGCTCCCCTCGCAGGGATGGGCAACGCGCTCTACCAACTCGACCCCGGCTTCGACCCGCGCACGTACGGTCACAAACAACTCTCGAAGATGATCGCCAGCCTCAAGGACCGCTTCGAAATGCGCACGAAAGACATGGAAGGTCAGCAGATTTTTTATGTGAAGATGAAGGAATAAGGATTGACATTCGTGAAAACTAGTCCTCTCCTCAAACGAATCTCGCGCATAATGATATGGCTGAGTGTCGGCATCTTGGTTCTGAGCGCTCTGGGCGCAACCTATCAGGCTGTCTCGACAAAATCTGACCAACGAAATTACCTTGCCTTAGGACAACTCGTGGATATTGGAGGCTACAAACTTCATATCTATTGCCTTGGCGAGACCGTAGAGGGTAGCCCTACGGTGATTCTCGAACAGGGTCTTGGCGGAACATCTGCGGCGTGGGCGCGAGTGCAACCAGAAATTGCCAAATCAACGCGCGTGTGCGCATACGATCGCGCGGGTATGGGCTGGAGCGACCCTGGTAGCGAGCCGCGCGATGCTCAACATATTGCGACTGAATTACATACCCTTTTGCATAATGCCAATATTCCTGGACCATACGTATTGGTAGGCTGGTCATTTGGAGGGCTGTATGTCCGTATGTATGCAGGAAAATATCCAACTGATGTTGCCGGCATTGTTTTGCTTGACAGTTCGCATCCTGATCAGTGGACGAGCACGGCGGCAGGTAAGTCCCAGTTTGAATCGAACGCGGGTATCTACAAAATCGCGCCTTGGCTAGCCCGGATAGGTGTAATGCGAGTGATGGGACAGTTTCAACCAGATCCAGGTTTGCCCTCTCCCCAGAACGAGTCGATCAAGGCATTCTTCGCAGCGACAAAGGATTGGGACGCTCAAAGCGCGGAGTTTTTGGCATCGCCTGCCACCAATGATGAAGTGCGCAACCTGGGATCGTTGAACGACATACCTTTATTCGTGTTGACCGCTACGGAACATGGCGCTTCAGCAGAGCAGGAGCAACTGTGGCAAAGTTGGCAGAAAGAACTGGCCTTGCTTTCGACGAACAACGTTCAACAAATCGTAACAGGGGCAAACCACGTCGCTTTCTGGCTTGATCCGGAGACATCGAAAATCAGTGTTGAGAAGATTCTTCGTATCGTGGAAGCGGCACAAACCGGAGAGAGGCTTCAGCCATAGAGTGGTTTCCAGCATTCGTCATCCTTGTCGCTATGGTCGGAAGGATAAACATCTGTAGCCGCGCCCAACACAGCGTCCTAAGAAACCGGCCCGTCACAAGAGCGGTTTCAAGAGTCCTCGAGGAGGCTCATCCAGACAAAGTCAACGAGACGGGCGGGGAAGAACCTCAAAATCACGAAGGCGGTGAAATGCAAAGCAGGCGTGACGCAAGGCGTTGAAACTGTCGAAAAAGTCCCATTTCAAAAACTGTTGATTTGAAAGTGAGAAAAACATCGAAAACAGGACTTACGCAGTTGGCGGGCAGTTGGACTGCCGCCGCCGCAGTGCAACTACGGCGCAACAGGTTCAACTGCGTAAGCCCTAGAAAAGCATCTTGTTTTTATGCCCGGAGCAACATGTTAGCCATTTTTTGATCTGTTGCGGGGGATTTTTTCGACAGTCTCGTTCTGCGGCAAGCCCCATCAGATCGAATCTTATTTCGGAGAAATTACAAAGATGAAAATAGCCATAGCAGGTTCAACAGGAGTTCTCGGACGCGCCGTCATACCCTTGCTTTTACAACAGGGACATGAAGCGCGTGCCTTGGCGCGTTCAGCGGAAAAAGCCAAAAATGTACTCCCTCAACGTGTTGAGATAGTGGAGTGCGATTTGTTATCGCCCCGCATCAGCGAAACGATAGCATCAACTATTCGAGGCTGCGAAGCAATATTGCATCTAGCCACATCCATACCTCAAAACTTTACCCTACCTAACGCATGGGACGCTAATACCCGCTTGCGCACAGAGGTAGTAAGATTGTTACTTAAGGCATCTGCTGAAGTCGGAATAAAAAAATATATTCAACAAAGCATCACAATGGCTTATCCTGATTGCGGCGAAAACTGGATTTCTGAAGATATCTCCCTTGATACCTCGCCAGAACGCGCATCGCCTTGCGCTCCTGTCATCGCAATGGAAGAAATGATACGAAATATCCCGACTCGCCATTTGCATTGGAGCATCCTTCGCGGAGGTTCGTTCGTCGGTCATGGCACTTTTCAAGACAAGGTTATTGAAAACATACGCGCAGGTAAAGAAATTATTCCTTGTGATGGAAGAAACTTTATCTCGCTAATTCATGTTGCAGATATGGCAACCGCAACGGTTGCGGCGCTCAATCACGCCCCTGCTGGCTCGATTTTCAATATTGTTGACGAACCCTTGCGGCAACATGAGTATAGCGATCGTTTGGCTATTTCAATCGGAGCAGACAAACCTCAGCGAGATACGAATTCAGCCTGTCCTCCCTCATGGCGTTGCAGCAATCAACTTGCAAAATCAATTCTAGACTGGCAGCCTACTCATAACATCATTCCAAGATAAGGTGATTGCAAGGTCAAAGCCGCACAACAAAGCGCGCGCTGACGAAAGGCTGGCACGAAGATCGCCGTCCGCGGGCTGATGAGGTTGAGAGCGATGATAAAATTGAACAGTTCTCGAAGATGATCTCCAGCCCGAAAGACCGCTTCGAAATGCGCACGAAAGATATGGAAGGCCAGCAGATTTTTTATGTGAGGATGAAGGAATAGGAATTTTAACCTTCGGCAGCGCAACGCTTGGCTTTTATTAATGCATCTAACGCCATACGCGCCAGATCAATCCGCGGAAATAAAGAATTTGTTCCTAAAGGCATTTTCAAGCTCAGGCGGCGAATCTGAAGGTATTCTCGTCGGAAATTTGGCACACGCTTTTTCAGCCGTTTAATTTTTGAAAGCGATGTCTGCGCCTTCATGAAGGGAATCAATACGCATGCCAAATTTAGAAACGACTTCAGGAGAACCGCCGCTCGGCTATGCGGAAGCGTTGTATTGGAAAATCGCCGAAAAGACCAGCCGCATTCTTATCATAAATTTATTGTCAATCCCGCTCGCCTTTGTCTTCGGAATTGTTTTCTTTACAATCGCGCGCGTCTTCGGTAAATCAACCGGATTCTTTTTTGGGAGCGCTGCGACAACCCTTCTCTTCGCCCTGCTGCTGACGATCATAATACACGAGCTGATACACGGCATGACAATGCAAATCTTTGGTGCGCGCCCGAAATATGGGATCAACTGGAAAGGATTGATGCTCTACGCGACCGCTCCGGGGTATGCATTCCAACGCAACCAATACCTTGTTATCGTTCTGGCGCCCCTCGCGGCTATAAGCCTCGCAGCATGCCTGGGTATTCTTATACAAGCCGGCTCGCCCAGCGTCTGGTTATGGGCAATTTGTGCGACGATCAACGGCGGCGCAGCGATTGGCGATTTATGGATAACCGCCATAGCGCTTCGCTATCCTAAACATGCTTATATTGTTGACGAGCAAGACGGCATGCGAATTTTCCTTCCACGAGGCGAGAATAAAACATAAATAGAAATGCGCGCCGAATAAATGATCCAAGCGAGAAGAGGATAATACGAACGCATCATTTCTTCAATTCCTCGTACACATCCACGATCTGTTTCGCAATTTTCTCCCATGCGTAATCTTGCGCGTACGCGGCGGCTTGGGCGCTCATCTTTGCGTGCAACTCGGCATCGTTCAACAGCCACGATAATTTTTCGCACAGCGTTTCGGGTTCTTCTGCGGGAATCGTGAATCCTGTCTCGCCATCGCGCACGAGATAGGCAAGCCCGCCCACTTCGGAGGCGATGACAGGCGCGCCGCACGCCATCGCCTCGAGCGCCACCATGCCGAACGACTCGTAATGCGACGGCATCACCACCACCTCCGCCGCCGAATAATAATACGGTAGTTTATCCTGATCGCGCACGCCCAGGAACACCACCGACTGGTCCAAGCCAAGAACCTCGCACAAATTTTTTAAGCGCGCCATTTCAGCATTCATCATCTCTGGGCTTGCCGCGGGATCGCCGCCGATGATGGCAAGATGCACCGGGCGCGACTCTTTCATTTGCAAACAAGACATCGCCTCGAGCAGAGTGTCCACGCCTTTGAGCGGCTCGATGCGCCCCACGAACAGGATCATCCGATCTTCAGGCTTCAAGCCAATGTACGACCGCGCCTCATCGGCGGGGATGGGATAGAAGTGGCTGACATCCACGCCGGGCGGGATGACTACAAGTTTCTTCGCGTCTGCCTTGTACAGGAAGCGGAGTTGCGTTAACTCGGCGATTGTGGCGACGATCACCCGGTCAACTCGACGGAGGACCTGCTTCTCACCCTCGATTCGGTACGCCCCTTCGCGCTCCTCGTCCGTGCGCGCGATGCGGTTCTTCATCTCGCCGAGGGTGTGGAACATGTGGACGATGGGCGAACCAGCCCACCCGTCGGAAAGAGACGCGGCGGCAATCCCAGACATCCAGTAATGGCTGTGGATGATGTCGTAGTGAATCTTTTTATCACATGCGAAGGCTCTGATTCCATCCACAAATTGCGGGATGTAATTTGCAAGTTCCTGTTTCGGCATGGGGTGTTCGGGTCCCGCAGGGATGTGGACGACGCGGTTGCCGTAGCCGAGTTCGTGCAAGACGTGCGGCACGTGATCGTCTTGCGAGCGAGTAAAGACATCTACATGGATATCCATTTTGCCGAGTTGGCGCGTGAGCTCGCGGACGTAGACGTTCATCCCGCCCGTGTCTTTGCCGCCCAGCGTGGCAAGCGGACAGGTGTGATAGGAAAGCATTGCGATGCGAAGCATGGGTTTATTTTCTCACGACACAGACGATGCGTGGGGTTGAAAACTTGCGGGTTTATTTGGTTTCCTTTATAATCCCGCCGCTGTAACGCAAAATTAATTTTGCGTTACATTCGCCACCGTAGCTCAGTTGGCAGAGCGAGCGATTCGTAATCGCTAGGTCACGAGTTCGACTCTCGTCGGTGGCTCAATAAAGACCTCCGAGTTCTTGAAGAACTCGGAGGTCTTGTTTTATTCGAAGACGTTTTGTCAACTAGCATAAGACCTTATTAGCAAAATTGGAAGGATGTAATTTCCATAAAGGGGATATGCTCTGCGGTGAGCTGAACTCGCCCCGTTGACGACATACAAGAACCCTTCAATGGAATAGATGAAAGGTTGTTGCTTACGAGATAAAATTGTTCATTCGTTCCAAAATAGAAATTGAAGTAGAAGTTTCCAACCTTCTCTTTGTATTCCTTGATAACACCATGAACACAAACTGTTTGACCCTCCATTGAAGGCGTGACCTTTGACCACAATAAACAAGAAGGGGTTGAAGTTGGAGTAGGTGTGTTGGTTGAAGTTGGGGTAGGTGTGTTGGTTGAAGAGGGAGAAAAGAAACTCACAGCCGCGCTCCACGTGTTTGCGATAATCATGTACGCCGCGAACAGTACGAGGAGAATGAGCGCGCCTTCAAGCCTGGAGGGGAGCCTTACTTTGTTTTGCGAGAGATACCCGATATAGACCACTATCAGGATAGCAAGGAGACCAACGCTCTCTAGGAAGTTCATCGCTCTACCACCTTACCCAATGCCTCATCTAAAAAGAGTTTGGGCTTTGATCCGCGCGTCACTGCATGGAAAAACTCAGAAAGCGATTGCACGCTCAAACAACCAACTGCATTCTGTTGCAGATCAAGCACCAGTTGCATTGCCCGCTCGCGCTTTTCGGGTTCTCCGCGATCAAACGCGTACACCAGCACATTGGTGTCAAGAAGAACGACGGTCATATCGCTTCATTCGGTCTTCATAAAGATCTTCGCGCATCCAGTCACGCTTTTTTCGAGGGACAGGATGTTTTTTGTCCTGATCGCGCATCATTTTGTAAAGACGCTGCATCGCATCGTTGTCGTAAGCCAAACGATAACCAGCGCGTTTCAACTCATTGTCGAGGGCGCGGCGAATGATCTCAGCTTCGCTGACGCCTCTTGTTTCGGCAACTCGTTTTAGCCGTTCTTCTTGACTCTTTTGGATGTAGATCTGCTTGCGAACCATCTTTTTCATTTGGTGCTCCTGTGACTATACATCACATTATACATCACGAAAACAGACTTCGTACCGCATCATGGAATACCTTCGTATGGTAATTTACATCCTCTTCGGTGATTTCGGGCGAGATCAATGCCATGTTGTGAAAGGGAGTCAGCAAGATGCCGCGGTTGAGGGCGAAGAGGTGCATGTAGCGGTCCAGTTCGGGGTCAATGGCGGCGTGAGCCTCTCCCCCGTTGCGGGGAGGCTTGGGGCGGAACCAGTATTCGGAGCGGTTGCCGAGACGTTTGACGATCCATGGCAGTTCGAATTCTTCGATGACCGATTCAACGCCTGCGGTGAATTTCTCTTGCAGGGCAATTGCTTTTGCATAAAAATCTTCTGTTAAAACATTTTGTAACGTCGCTTTCATCGCGGCAATTGATAAAGCATTGCCTGCCAATGTCCCGCCAATTCCGCCGACATCCGCGTCGTCTGTGTTGAGGCGCGCGGAGAATTGTTTACTCACTTCTTCAGTGAAGCCGTAGACTGCGGCGGGCACTCCTCCAGCGAGAGGTTTGCCTAGGGTGAGGAAGTCAGGTTGAAGGGCGAATGAAGCGGTGTATCCGCCTGGACTCGTACAGATGGTGTGAGTCTCGTCAATGATGAGATACGTCCCGTATTTTTTTGTGATCGCGCGCAGGGCATCGTGATAGCCCGCGTCGGGATGGATGATGCCGATGTTGGTCATCACAGGTTCGGCAAGGACGGCGGCAACGTCGCGGGCAGAGAGGGCGGTTTCGAGCGCGGCGATGTCGTTGAACTCGATGACCTTCGTCGTTTCGCGCGGGTCCACTTGCGGACCCATGTTGTTGGGGCGCGAAATCGGCGTGCCTTCTTCGTCGAGCGTGATGAAGGTTTCGTCCACCGAGCCGTGATAGCAATAATTGAAGACGAGAATTTTCGGGCGACCCGTGATGAGACGCGCCATGCGGAGGGCGAATCGATTCGCGTCGGTGGCGGTGAGGGCGAATTGCCAATAGGGAAGTTTGAATCTTCTTTGAAGTTCTTCGCCAACCCAGATCACATCTTCATACGGAAGCATGAGCGTGATGCCATTTTGAATTTGCTCGGTGACGGCATTGACTGTCGCGTCGGGCGAGTGACCCGTCATCGCGCCCGTGTCGCCGAGACAGAAGTCAATGTATTCGTTGCCGTCCACGTCTGTGAAACGCGCGCCCTTTGCCGATTTGACGAAAACAGGAAACGATCCCGCCCAGCGGATCATCCACAACATCGGCACGCCACCATGCAATGACTTGCGCGCGCGTTGGTAGAGTTCGTGTGATTTGGGGTGTTTCTGATGGAAGAGCTGTTCTTCGGTTTGGAGGAGTTGGGCGAGGCGGGAGCGGTTGAGGCTTGGGGGCATGATGCTATTCATCTGTGTTAGGGTAAATCTAATTCTGACAATGTTTTTTCCACCTCATCCAAAAATTCAGACAGTTTGACTGCTCTCTGTCCTTCTTTGCTAAAGTCGTGCTCGTCGGGCGCTGTTGTAATGTGCCTGTGCCATCGCCCGTCCACTTCATCACGCGCATATAACCTGATCCCGTTGTGAATTAAAGCCAGGCTTGTGGTTTGGTAGGGATCGTTGCGATAGACCTGCACGAACAAATCCGCCGAAATGGATAGACGCGCTTTTATCAGGTTTCGCGTTTGTTCTAGGATTTCCAGATCCACAAAATACTTGCGGTGTTTATATTCCCTCAGCAAATCAGACGCGATGCCAGAGACATTCATGCTTTTCCACTCAAGGATTTGAGTTTTTTGATTTCAGCCTGCATGTCTTCGATGGCAGTTACGGCCAATTCCCAATCAAAGTAATCCTGCTCGGCTTTGGAATCCAATTTAGCCGCCAGCGCCTTCTTTCGGAACGCGTCGAACGATACGGCATATTTTTCATGGAACTGCCGCGTCATGCTTTGATATTTGATGAGGTTTTTCTGCGCTTTTTCAAGCAACAATTCCGCCATCGCCTGTTCAGGTTTGCGGTTTGGAAAAAGTCGTTTGGCGCTGGTTTCGAGTGTATGGAGGGTCATGCCTGCCTCATTAATATCTAACCTTCAAATCGTCAAGCGTGTATTCGGATGGCTCGTCTTCCATGCCGCGCATGGCGGAGGCGAGCGAAAATCGCGACCATTCCAGTTCCTCCTGGCGCTCCGCTTTGGAGAGAAGGAACTCGAGAAAATCAACCACCGTTTCCTGATAGGAAGCGGGGAGTTTTTCAATATAGTTTTGGATCGTTTGATTCATTACCATGAGTCACATCCCATCAAGTGTGGTCACATGATTATGTCAACGAAACTTCTGCGCGTTTCCCCGTCGCTTCGTTGACGACGATCAATTCGCCCGCGTCTTCGCGCCCCACTTGTTCGTTGGCGTTGAGCAATTCGATGCCATAAATCGTGCCGTCGGGGGCAATGTCAACAACCAGCTCATCGCTCAGGCGAATTGCTTCCACCTCCGCGACTTTTTCTTGAAAACGGATGTAAGCAATGTTGTAACGAGGGTCATAAGTAAATTTCATCGCAAGACTCCTAGAAAAAACGGGTGATCACGGTAATGATGAGCCAATCTTCGACATTCTCTTCAACAGCAAAAACTTCAACTTGTTTTGTCGAGTATGCGCGGCCTCGCCATTGATCGTTGAAGGGAAAATTTCGACGAAAACCAACACGTCCGAACTTTGCGGGAAATCGCTCGCCCAGTTCGACCGTCGCGCGGGCTTCTTCCTCAGTTGCGCCGCGTTCCGCCAGCCTTTCAAGTGCGTGATGATGAAAGCGGACGTTCATTGCTGAAGGCATTATACATCACTCAAGGATGAACTTCTTTTCCGTAGTGGATTCGCCCGTTTTCCTGTGTACGAGTTTCCGTGTCTACTTAATCACATCCTTCAACGCTTCCCCAAATATCTTCAACCCATCGTTGACCTGCTCGCTCGTCACATTCAACGGCGGGATCCAGCGGAGGGTGTTGTCGTACGTTCCGCACGAGAGGAGCAACATTCCTTTTTCTTCGGCGGCGTGGATGACATCTTTCACCATCTGCTTTTCTTTGGCGCGGTTGCCGTTCGCGGTAAATTCCGTGCCGATCATCAGTCCCTTGCCGCGCACATCGCCGATCTGCGGATATTCCTCCTGCAGTTTGCGGAGTCCCGTCATCAATTGGATTCCTTTATCTGCGGCGTTCTCCAGCATCATTTCATCACGCATCGCGCGGATGGTGGCGACTCCCGCCGCGCAGGCGATGGCGTTTCCGCCGTACGTGCCGCCTATGGAGCCAGTGTCCACTTTTTTCATGATGTCGGTCCGCGTGAAGACGCCTGAGAGCGGCATACCTGAGGCGATTCCCTTGGCGGCGGTGATGATGTCGGGGACAACGTCGAAGTGTTCGAGCGCGAACCACTTCCCTGTTCTGCCGAATCCCGATTGGACTTCGTCGAAGATGAGCATGATGCCGTGCTTGTCGCAGATCTCGCGCAGTCCTTTCATGAAGGATGTCGGCGGGACAACGTATCCGCCCTCTCCCAAAACGGACTCGATGAGAATCGCGGCAGTCTCTTTCGGCGCGGTCTGCGAGGCGAGCAGATATTCGAGTTGTTCAAGGCAATATTGACTCGCCTGTTCTTCGGTCATGTTCATCGCGTACGCGTACGGAAACGGCGCGACGTACACTCCCGCCATCAGCGGAGCGAAACCCGCGCGGTAAATCGTCTTGGAGGTGGTGAGCGACATCGTGGCGTGTGTGCGTCCATGAAACGAGCCGTTGAAGACGATCACGTTCGGTCTGCCCGTGACGACTTTCGCGATCTTGACCGAGTTCTCCAGCGCCTCCGCGCCTGAGTTGGCGAAGTAAAACGAATCAATCGAGGGTGGAGAAATTTTCCGCAGTTCTTCGATGAGTTCTAGCATCGGCTTGTGGATGACGATGTTCGCCTGCGCGTGGATGAAGTTGCCCGCCTGCTCACGAATCGCTTCGACAACTTTCGGGTGGCAGTGACCCGTGTTCGCCACGCCGATGCCGCAGGTGAAGTCGAGCAGTTTGCGCCCGTCGTCGGTGTAGATGTACGATCCCTCAGCGCGGTCGGCGACGAAGTTGAAGATACGACTCCACGCGGGGGTCATGTGATGGAAGTTGTCTTGATAAAGTTGGCTGGTCATAAATAATCCTTTTCTGGGTATTGGCTATCAGGCTGTTTCGGCGGGTCGCGCAGCATCCTGCCTCAGTTCATGAAAGTCCGCTCAAGCGGACTCTTGGCGCCAGCCCCGAAGGGGCTTCCATGCACTGAGCAGGCGGCTTCAGCCCCGCTCATTGCGAATGGCTAGGTAAGTCCATCAGGCTTATAATTGCATCATTCATTCCATCATACTCGTTTGAACACCGAGGAGCAATCCATGGACCGAGAAAAACTTGCATTCATTAACCCTGCCACAGGAAACCAGTTTGGCGAGGTGACGATGTCCACGCCTGAGGAGGTGAAGCAGGCTGTGGACGAGATGCGCGCGTCCTTTCCTGCATGGAGCGGAAAATCTGTCAAAGAGCGAGTGCGCATCCTGAGAAAATTTCAAAACCTGTTGATCGACCAGCGCAACGAAATCTCCAGTGTGGTGAGTCAGGACACGGGCAAAAGCCGCCAGGATAGTTTAATCGAATTATTCGTCACTGTGGACATGCTCGCACAGAATTGCGCCAACGCCGCGAAGTGGTTGAAGAAACGGCGCGTTTCATCGGGCTTGTATTTTATGAAGAAGTGTATTATTGAACATCGTCCGCACGGCGTGGTGGCGGTGATTTCTCCATGGAATTATCCATTGATGATCTCATTAACGCCAATGCTTTCAGCGTTATTGGCAGGAAACACTGTTGTGCTAAAAACTTCGGAAATAACGCCTGCTGTTGGCGTATTACTCGAAACATTGTTCAAAACAATTCCCGAACTCGCTCTTTACGTGCGCGTGGTGCATGGAGACGGGAGAGTCGGCGCGGCTTTGACCAACAGCAGACCAGATTATATTTTTGTAACAGGCTCTACCGCTACTGGAAAAAAGATCATGCAAGCCGCCGCCGATAGTTTCATTCCAGTCACGCTTGAATTGGGCGGTAAAGATGCGATGATCGTCTTAGAGGATGCAGACCTTGACGCCGCCGCTCACTGGGGAACCTGGGGCGCATACTTTAACGCGGGGCAGGCATGTATGTCTGTGGAGCGCGTGTATGTGGTTGAGTCCAAGTATGATGAGTTTGTGAAACGCTCCGTTCAATACACAAAAGAGATCAATAGCGGATTTACCTTAGACGAAAACAGTCCGTATCAATTTGGTCCCATCACTGACCCGCGCCAAATTCAAATCATTGATGAGCATGTAAAAGACGCCGTTGACAAAGGCGCGCGCGTGCTTTGCGGCGGCAAAGAATCTGGCGCTTTTTACAAACCCATGGTGATGGTGGATGTGAACCATTCCATGAAATTGATGCAAGAGGAAACCTTTGGTCCGATCATGCCGATTATGAAGGTGCGGGATGAAGAGGAAGCCATCCGCCTTGCTAATGACAATTCGCTTGGGCTTGCCGCTTCGGTGTATAGCAGAGATCAAGCGCGCGCAACACGAGTAGCAGAAAAACTTGAAGCCTCTTCTATTATTATCAACGACAGTCTTGCTCAATATGGAATACCCATGCTTCCTTTAGGCGGCGTAAAAGATTCTGGGATTGGCACAACGCACGGGCGCGAGGGATTGTTAGAGTTCACTCGTCCGTACAGTTACGCCATCGGCGGCGCTCCTCCCAAATGGGACGTCGCCACCATCATGCGCAAACTCGGCAACTACGATCTCGGCGTGGCGATCATGGGCGTCGTCTACGGCACGACGTTGAAACAAAAATGGGAAACGCTTTCCCAATTTTTACACAGAGGCAAGAAAGACAAAGTTGCTTCGAGCGTAAAACCTGAACCTGTGGGCACAAAGTAAAAACAAACGAGGATTAGAGAATTAGGAGAATTGAGGATGAGACGTTGATCGTCTCATCCTCAATTACTATTTACCAATTACCAAAACCAATTCTCCAATCCTCCAATTCTCTCTTAACTCTGCGCCACCATCACATGTTTCGTGATCTGATAATCGCCGATCGCTTCCGCAGACAAATCCTTGCCGAAGCCCGATTGCTTGAATCCGCCGTGCGGGGTTTCGGAGGTCAAGGGGAGATGATCGTTGACCCAAACTGTACCAAATTCCAGTTGCGAAGAGAGGCGCATCGCGCGTCCGATGTCGCGGGTGAAGATCGAGGCGGCGAGTCCATACAACACATCGTTGCCCTTGCTCAGCGCATCTGCTTCATCCGAAAATTCCTGCACGGTCACAACGGGTCCGAACACTTCCTGTTGCACGATTTCAGAATCCTGTTGCACGTTTGCGATCACCGTCGGCTCGTAGTAATAGCCGTTATCAAATCCCTTCGGCACGCCGCCGCCCGTGAGAATTTTCGCGCCAGCGGATTTCGCGCGATCCACGAATCCAGACACGCGCTCGCGCTGGACTTTGGAGATCAACGGACCCATCTGGACTCCATCTTCAAACGGAAGCCCCACTTTGACATTCTTCATCGCCTCGACAACCGCTTCTTGCATGACCTTCGACTTGCCTCGCTCGACGTAGAGTCTGGTCGCCGCTGTGCAATCCTGCCCCGTGTTGAGCGTCGCCGCCATCGAAGCCTTCGCCGCGACAAGTTCGGGATCGGAATCATCGAACACGATGAACGGAGCCTTGCCGCCAAGTTCGAGATGCACGCGCTTTAATGTATCCGCCGCGGTCTTCATAATTTTCTTGCCCGTGCCAGTGGAGCCAGTGAGACTCACCATGCGCACATCGGGATGCTCGACGATGGCTTGACCCGCGTCGTTGCCGCCAGAGATGATGTTGACGACGCCATCGGGGATGCCCGCCTCTTTGATAATTTCACCAAGCATCAGCGACGTGAGAGGCGTGCCAGGCGCGGGCTTCAACACGATGGTGCATCCCGCCGCGAGCGCGGGACCGATCTTCCACGCCGCCATCATCACGGGATAATTCCACGGCGCGATCTGCCCGACCACGCCGACAGGTTCGCGCCGATAAATGGACGTGTAGCCCGTCATGAATTCGCCCGCGTGCGAGCCGTGCGTATCACGCGCCGCGCTTGCGAAGAAGCGGAGATTATCTACTGCAAACGGAATATCGCCGCCGAGACTCACGAACTCGTACGGCTTGCCCGTGTTCTCCGATTCGACCTTCGCCAATTTTTCCGCGTTGGCTTCCATCAAGTCGGCGAGTTTCCAAATAATTTTTGAACGCTCACTCGGAGTCTTCTTCGACCAGCGACCATCATAGAACGCGGTCTTCGCGGCTTGCACCGCGCGATCCACATCCTCGCGGCTGGCGTCCACCACCTCTGCGATATTCTTCCCCGTCGCAGGGTCTTCAATCGACATCATCTTCCCACCCTTGGAATCCTCCCACTTGCCGTCAATCCAAAGTTTGTAGTTCATGGTTTCTCCTTGTATTCCCTCATCCCCAACCCTTCTCCCAAAGGGAGAAGGGAGTCCCCTCTCCAACGGGAGAGGGTTAGGGTGAGGGTGATTTACGCACCCAACCGTATCGCCACCAATTGAATATTCGTCATATCTTCCATCGCAAACTTCAAGCCCTCGCGCCCGAGTCCGCTTTGGCGGTTGCCGCCGTAGGGCATGTGATCGGCGCGGAAGTTCGGCGTGTCATTGACGATAACACCGCCGAAGTTCAATCGTTTTACCGCTTTGAGCACTCGGTTCACATCGTTGGTGAAAACGCCGACTTGCAAACCAAACTTTGAATCATTGGCTTGCTTCAACGCCGTTTCAAAATCATCGCTCGAAATGACGGATGCCACAGGACCGAACGTTTCCTCCGCCACAACTTTCATATCCGATTCAACGTTCGTGAGCACCGTCGGATAATATACAGCGCCTTCGCGTTTGCCGCCCGTCAACACCTTCGCGCCCGACCCTTGCGCCTCGTTGACCCAACTTTCGATTCGATCCACTTCCTTTGAGTCGATCATCGGTCCCACATCCACGCGCTCATCGAGCGGATCGCCCACCACCATTGCCTCCGTCGCTTTGACGAACTTTTCCGAGAACGGTTCGAACACTTTCTTCTCGCTGTAAATCCGTTGCACCGAAATACAAACCTGCCCCGAGTTGTAATATGCGCCGACCGCGCAGCGTTTGGCGACGAAATCCAGATCCGCATCGGGCGCGACGACCACAGGTGATGTGTTGCCGAGTTCGAGAGTCACTTTTTTGATTCCAGCCACAGCCAAGATATGCCGACCAATTTCAGGCGATCCCGTGAACGTAATCTTGTCCACGCGCTCGTCGGTAATGAGCCACTCGCCCACCGTCCCGCCGCCGCCGACCACGAGATTGATCGCCCCAGCAGGGACTCCCGCCTCATGCAAAATTTGGCACAACTTCACCGCCGCGAGCGGAGTCGTCGTGGCGGGCTTCAACACCACCGTGTTGCCCGCAGCGAGCGCGGGAGCCACTTTATGCGCGACCAGGTTGAGGGGAAAATTGAACGGACTGATCGCCGCGATCACACCAACGGGACGGCGGGTCCAGAATCCGAAGAATCCTTCGCCGCTTGGAACCGCGTCCAGCGGAATCGTTTCGCCGTGCAATCGTTTTGCTTCCTCAGCAGCGATCGTGAACGTGCTTTGAGCGCGATCCACTTCGGCGCGCGCAAACTTGAGCGCCTTGCCCGCCTCCGCGGCAATGGTCTTTGACAAATCCTCGGATCGTTCGCGGATCAGACTCGCCACGCGCAACAGAATATCGGCGCGTTTGTGCGCGGGCATATCTGCCATCACATCTTCGGCGCGTTCGGCGGCATCTATGGCTTTGTTCAAATCCTCTTTAGTGGCGGTTTGAACCACACCGACCGTTTCGCCGCTGTATTTATTCTTCACCTCCAGCGGAGTCCCGCTCCCGCCCCATTGACCGTCAATCAACAATTTGTATTCCATTTCGTTCTCCATGAAATTGATTTGCGTAAAGCATGGTTATTAGTGTACGCGATGATACTTTCAAAAACTTTGCAAACCTTTTAGAGGCTAGAGACTAATCTCTAATCTCCAGTCTCTGCTCTAACCCTGCGCAACCATCACATGCTTCGTGATC
The DNA here is from genome assembly GCF_057138825.1 of Candidatus Defluviilinea gracilis. Classification (NCBI taxonomy): domain Bacteria; kingdom Bacillati; phylum Chloroflexota; class Anaerolineae; order Anaerolineales; family Candidatus Villigracilaceae; genus Candidatus Defluviilinea; species Candidatus Defluviilinea gracilis. The sequence goes on along the minus strand of NZ_DBNHEF010000072.1, from coordinate 37,604 downwards.
TGATAATCGCCAACCGCCTCCGCCGATAGATCCTTGCCGAAACCCGATTGTTTGAACCCGCCGTGCGGAGTTTCGGAGGTGATCGGCAAATGGTCGTTGACCCAGACCGTGCCAAACTCCAGTTGACTCGTGAGCCGCATGGCGCGACCGACATCTTTGGTGAACACAGACGCCGCCAAGCCGTACAACACATCGTTGCCGAAATGCAACGCCTGTTCTTCGTTGTCAAATTCCTGCACGGTGATGACGGGACCAAACACTTCGCTTTGCACGATCTCCCAATCCTGTTGAACATCCGAGATGACCGTCGGCTCGTAGTAATAACCTTTTTGCAAATCTTTCGGCACGCCGCCGCCTGTGAGGATTTTTGCTCCTTGTGATTTTGCACGATCAACAAATCCACTCACGCGCTCGCGTTGAATGCCAGAGATCAACGGACCCATCACCACGCCATCGTCAAACGGCAGACCGACTTTTGTATTCCTCATCGCTTCGACAACCGCTTCGCGCATATCTTTGGCGCGACCTTTTTCCACGTAGATACGCGTCGCGGCGGTGCAATCTTGCCCTGTATTCGCCGTCGCAGCAAAGGACGCTTTCGCCGCGACGAGTTCGGGATCCGAATCGTCGAACACGATGAACGGCGCTTTGCCTCCCAGTTCAAGATGGACGCGCTTCAACGTATCCGCCGCGGTCTTCATCACTTTTTTGCCTGTGCCTGACGAACCCGTCACGCAGATCATGCGCACGTCGGGATGCTCTGTCAACGCCTGACCCGCGTCGTTGCCGCCAGCGATGATGTTGACCACGCCGTCGGGAATCCCCGCTTCTTTTATTAATTCAGCAAGCATCAACGTGGTGAGCGGAGTCCCAGGCGCGGGCTTCAACACGATCGTGCAACCCGCCGCGAGCGCGGGACCGATCTTCCAGCCCGCCATGTTCAACGGATAATTCCACGGCGTGATCTGCCCGATGACTCCCACAGGCTCGCGCCGATAGATGGACGTGTATCCCGCCATGAACTCGCCCGCGTGCGATCCATGCGTATCGCGCGCGGCGGTGGCGAAAAATCTCAGGTTGTCAACAGTAAACGGAACGTCGCTTGCAAGACTCAAAAATTTATACGGCTTGCCCGTGTTCTCACTTTCGACGCGCGCAAATTCCTCCGAATTGGCTTCGAGCAAGTCCGCCAGTTTCCAGATCGCCTTCGAGCGGTCGCTCGGCGTCTTGCGCGACCAACGCCCATCATAAAACGCGGACTTCGCGGCTTGCACAGCCTTGTCCACATCCGCCCGCGACGCGCCCTGCACCTCCGCGATTCTTTCGCCCGTGGCAGGATTCTCGATCTGCATCTTCTCGCCGCCTTGCGAATCCACCCACTTGCCGTCGATCCAAAGTTTATAGTCCATCTTTTCTCCTCGTGAGAATTTTAGGAACATGGCTTACGTGTAGTTGGCGTTCTCTAACGCCAACTATTCACTCGGCGCGTTAGAGAATGCTCCCTACGCATGGTTCCGCATAGGCTCTGATGATGTTGAAATTATACAGAGACGATTAATCGTTGGCAATTCATTTATTCCGAAATGGACGAGGGAGGGTAAACACGTATACACGTAGACAAGTAAACAAGTTTCCCATGTGTACGTGTTTACCTGTGTACTTGTGTACCTGTCTACCGAATCCCATACGGAAACCCATACTCCGCCATCCGCTCCATAAACGGGATCGGATCGAACGCTTCGGGTCCCAGCACGCCCGCGCCCTTCCAGATTCCTTTTTCGAGTAACTCCATCGCGATGACGGGCGTGAACGCGGTCTGCGCGACGACCGCCTGGCAGTTCCACTTGCTCATGCACTCTTGATTATCGGCGACTTGATAAAGGTAAACTTCTTTTTGCTTTCCATCTTTTGTGCCTTTCACCCACGTCCCTGCGCAGGTTTTGCCGTGCATCTTGTCGCCGAGGTGCGCGGGATCGGGCAGGCACGCGGCGACCACATCGCGCGGTGAGACTTCGACTCCTTTGACTTTGATCTTTTCCTTGTTGTCTAAATTTAACTTGTGAAGGGTCCGCAACACATCAGTGAATTCATCGCCGAGACCGTATTTGAATGTGACACGTTTGACATTCTTGATTCCACGCGGCACAAGCAGGACTTCCTCATGCTCCACGTTGACCACTTCCACTTTGCCGATGCCTTCGGGGAAGTCGAACATTTCGGGTTCGGAGAACGGTGCGGTGGTGAACCAGCCTTTGCCTTCTTCGTACACAACGGGCGGATTCAAACATTCTTCAATCGTCGTCCAAATTGAAAATGTCGGCGCGAATTTGTAGCCTTCCACATACAGGTCGCCGCCGTCGCGCACGCCGATCTCGTCAATCTCGTCGAAGAGATGATCTGCCGCGTAACGCGCGAACACATCTGCCATGCCAGGTTCCACGCCGAAACCGACGAGGGCGAGCAGACCTTTTTTCTCCCAATCCTTCGCTTTATCGAACTGATAATCGCCGAGTTTGACTCCAACCTTATTGAATGGGTCGGTCGGATGCGGCTCGGAGAGGGTCATCGCCATATCCATGTAGTTCGCGCCAACATTGTACGCCGCGTCGAAAATTTGTTTGTTGAATACGGGGTCCACCGCGTTCATAATGAGGTCAACGTTGTATTTCTTCGCCAGCGCTTCGATGCTTTCCTGTTTGCTGGCGTCAATCGCTTCGATCGGGAATCGTTCCGCATCCCCCAATTTCTTTTGCACCTCCTCGGCGCGTTTGATGTTGTAATCGGCAAGCACCATTAACTTCATCCACTCACGTGGTTTTGCAATGGCGGCAATGGCTTCCCCCACTCCCCCAACCCCTACGAGTAAGACTCGCATAAAATCCTTTCGGTTGGCTCCGCGTCCCATCTATGCGCGGGGGCGGACAAGTTTGTGTTGAACTGGCTTTTGTACGTTCCTAAATTGATCTAGCAACTTGCGAGCGCAAAGTGAACTTTGCGGTACGGTATCGGGGGCGGACAAGTTTGTGTTGAACTGGCTTTTGTACGTTCCTAAATTGATCTAGCGACCCGCAAGCGCAAAGTGAACTTTGCGGTACGGTATCGGGGGGCGGACAAGTTTGTGTAGCGGTAGTAATGACTTCAGTCGTTCAGATATGGAAACGACTGAAGTCGATACTACGTTGTCAGGTTTGAATAAAATCGACGAAACCGAATCAGCCGTCCCCGGCGATTGAAGCGGGGGTGGATAAAGATTGGAGGCTGGAGGTTAAGTCTCCAGTCTCCAATCTCTCTTCTTTAAATCTAGTTGCTGCCTTTTACTTCCACCCAAATATCATCGTAGAGCGGCGTGGCGTCGCCGACATCTTCGATGCCGTGTCCGTTCGCCACGACTTCGGCGGGCGGGTTGGTGATCGGCGAATCGGCGTAGGCGCTATACACTTCCGGTTGATTCGCTTTGGCGTATTCCAACGCGGCTTTGTTCGGGTTCGTGTATTGGAAATCGCGCATGGTGAGCCAGAAGATATCGCCTTGCATCATGTAGTTCAGCCAGGCATAAGCCGCATCGGCGTGAGCGGCGTCTTTTAGCATCACAAAGTTATCCTGCCAAAGGATGGGACCTTCGGTCGGGTAAATGTATTGGATGGCTGGATTCTCCTGGTTGGCGATATATGCCTCGCCGGTCCAGACCATGCCGAGGTCCGCGTCGCCGGCGATTAGCGCGGTCTTGGGGCTATCGCTATCGAACACTTTGATATTGGCGACGAGTTCAGCCAGTTTTGCCTTGGCTTCATCGAGTTGAGCGGGGTCGGTGGTGTTGACATCGTACCCAAGCGTGAGGAGGGTGATACCGATGACCGCGCGCGAATCGTCAATGAAGACCATCTTCCCGGCGTACTCCGGTTTCCACAGGTCTGCCCACGATTGGGGCACGTTATCAACCGCGTCGGTATTCACCACGATCGCATCGGTGCCGGCAAGGTAGGGGACGCTATATTTGTTGCCCGGGTCGAAGCTTTTGTCCAACCAGCCCGTGTCGATGTTCTTCAAGTTGGGCAGTTTGGCTTGATCGTACTCTTGCAACAAGCCCTGGCGGATCATCAATGGGACGATGTAGTCGGTCGGCTGGACGAGATCGTACGCCGTGCCGCCCGCAGAGACCTTGGCGTACATTTCTTCGTTGCTGGAATATTCATCGCGGTTCAACTTAATACCGTAGACGAGTTCGAAGCAATCGAGCATGTCTTGCGGGAAGTATTCCGTCCACACGAAGACGTTCAACTCGGTCGAGGTCACTTCTACGCGCGGGCTTGGCTCCGGGCATGTAAAGCCGCTGGAGGTAACCTTTGCGCCGTCTGTTGTTTGAGGCTCCGAAGGTTGTTCGCCTCCGCCGCCGCAGGCTGTGAGGATCAGGCTGATTGCCATGACCAATCCCAGCCACTTCATGGTGCTTTTGTGATTCATTTCTCTCTCCTTCTAAAAAGATTTTGTTACATTGGCAACGCGGAGACTCCGCGAAATACCTGAAGTCGCGCGAACTGAAGTTCGCATGACGAGACTTTCATTTAATGCTGTTTCGCCTCGCGGTTTTGGAGCCATTGCAAAATCAACACCACGGAAAAGACTGTCAGAATCCAAACAGTGGACAGGGCGTTGACCTGCGGCGTGATGATCCTGCGAAGCAGACCGTAGACGTAAATTGGCAATGTTGTTGAGCCCGGCCCGTTGGTGAAGAAGGTGATGACGAAATCGTCGAGCGACAGGGTGAACGCCAGCAACGCGCCGGAAAGAACGCCGGGCAGGATCATGGGGAAGGTGACGCGGCGGAACGTCGTCCATTCGTTGGCGCCGAGGTCCATGGCGGCTTCTTCGTAGGATTTGTCGAAGCCCTGCAAACGCGCCTGCACAACGAGAGTCACGAACGGAACGCTAAAGGCGATGTGGCTGACGATGACGGTACCCAAGCCCATGCTGAGTCTCGAATCGCCCGTCAAACCGAGCGAACCGTTGATGACACCGAACAACTGACTGAAGAGCGTCAGGATGCCGATACCCATCACGATCTCTGGTATGACGATGGGGATGTATAGCGAAAGTTGCGAGAAGGGTTTAAGTTTAAACTCGTAGCGTTGAAGCGCCAACGCCGCCATGGTGCCGATGACCGAGGAAATCAGGGTGGAGACGATGGCAATCGTGAGGGTATTCCCCGCCGCCTCGGCGACATCCTTGTCTTTTGCAAGTTCGCAAAACCAGTGGAACGGTCCGCACGGGCTGGCAATGACCAGACTGCCGTCCATCACGGTTTTGTCGCTAAAGGTCGGAACGAATCCTTCAAACGTGACGTTCGCCCGCGACGCGTTGAACGAGAACAGAATCAGCACAATGATCGGCGCATATAAAAACACATACACCAACATTGCCGTAGAAAAGATAAAGGGGTGACGACGATGGGGGTTCATGCCGCAACGATCTCCTCTCCGAAGCCGAATTTGCGCGTGTAGAAATACGTCACGATCAGGGTCATGATCATCAGGATCAACGAAGCGGCGCTGCCGAAGGTTGGGTCGCGCGCGTCGAGAAATTGACGTTGGATCAGGTTGCCCACCAGAATCACCTGCCTTCCGCCGAGAATATCGGAGACGATGAAGGTGCCCATCACCGGGATGAACACCAAAATGGTGCCAGCCACCACGCCCGGCATCGAGAGCGGAAGCGTGACCCGCGCAAAGGTTTTGAGTCCGTTCGCGCCGAGATCGGCCGCGGCTTCATATAAGGAGTTGTCAATTTTTTCAAGGGAAGTGTAGATCGGCAGGATCATGAACGGCAGAAATTCGTAGACCATGCCCACCAACACAGCGCCCGGCGTGTACAACATTTCCAACGGCGTGAAAGGGATGTTGAACAAGCCCGCCAGCCAGCCCAAACCCAAATTGATCACGCCTTGCGTGCGCAGTAACATCATCCACGCATACACGCGGATGACGAAGTTCGTCCACAGCGGAATCAAGACCATGAACAAAAAGGTGTTCCGACGCAAGGGATGTGCGCGCGCGATAAAATACGCCAGCGGGTAAGCCAAAAGGATCACCAGCGCCGTTGTGTTGAACGCCAGCGACAGCGAACGCCAAAGAATCTGCAGATACAATGGGTCGAAGCATGAAGCCTGTCCATTGTCGCAATCCGTGCTGTAGCCGAGCAGGCGAATGTAATTATCCAGCGAGAACGAATAGATCACATCGCCGTCGGGGCTGCGTTGCCCGAAAGAAACAACCAAAGTAAGCAACAGCGGGATGATCAACAAGCCGATCATCCACAACATGGTTGGGCTTGCCAACAGCGTGCCTTGCGCCGATTTATTCTCACGCAATCGTTTCAACATGGCGCTACTCCTTTTTCAACACGAGAACATTTTCGGGCATCATCACCAGCGTCACGTCCTGCCCGACCGTGTAGAACGAGCCGGGGTCGAGCCGCGAAATGCGATTCTGCTCGAACACTTTCACGCGCTTCCCCATCAAGTCCACATACACGTGCGTGTCGGTGCCGATATACACCGTGTTCGTCACTTTGCCCTTGAACGTATTTTGATTCATCGGCTTCTCCGAGATCAGCACTTTCTCCGGGCGGATCGAAACTGTGATTTCCTCTCCGTTAACCAAACCCGGTGAGACGGGGATGCCGGTCACCTCGGCGTTCAATTCGGGGATAGAAACCACCGCTTCCTCTTTCGACAGCGACTTGATTCGCCCATCGAAGAAGTTCGACTCCCCGATAAAGTCTGCCACGAACTTGTTCGCCGGGCGTTCGTAAATTTCCACCGGTGTCCCCATCTGCTGGACCTTGCCCTTGCTCATCACGGCGATGCGGTCGGACATGGTCATGGCTTCTTCCTGATCGTGAGTCACGTAGACGAAGGTGATGCCCAGTTGCTGTTGCAACGCTTTGAGTTCGAGTTGCATGTCTTTGCGCAGTTTCAAATCCAACGCGCCGAGCGGCTCATCGAGCAGTAACACGTCCGGCACTTTGACCAGCGCGCGCGCCACCGCGATGCGCTGTTGCTGACCGCCGGAGAGTTGTTTGGGCTTGCGGCGTTCCATGCCGGTCAGTTGGACCATCTCCAACACATGCTTGACGCGCTTCTCGATCTCATCCTTTTGCGCGCCTTCCATCTCCAGACCGAAGGCAATGTTCTGGAAAACGGTCAAATGCTGGAAGAGAGCATAGCTTTGGAATACGGTGTTGACCTTTCTTTGGAAAGGCGGCGTGCGCCCCATCGCCTTTCCTTCGATATACACCTCCCCCTCGGTGGGCCACTCGAACCCGGCGATCATTCTCAGCGAGGTGGTCTTGCCGCACCCCGACGACCCGAGCATCGAGAAAAATTCGCCGTTCTTGATCTGCATGGTGACGTGATCAACGGCATTCAGTTCGTTTCCCTCCGGCGTGATGAACTTCTTTACGACATCTTGCAATTCCACTGCAAACTCGGCTGTCATAATACTCTTCTCCTCAGAGCAGGATTTGCTGATTGTACAATAATTTGCAGGACTTACGCAGTTAGCGGGCAGTTACACTGCCGCCGCCGCAGTGCAACTGCGGCGCAACAGGTTCAACTGCGTCAGTCCTAATTTCTTTACTTGCTCTACACAAAACGTCCCGCAGACTTGTCCTGAGTTCATCGAAGGGTTGCCTCGCGCGACGCGGCTCAGTCCGCAGACCCTGCGGGACGGTGCGTGATTTCAGCTATTTCACAACCAGCACAGGCGTTGTGGAATAACGCATCACATGCTCCGCGACGCCGCCTAACAGCATGTTGGCGAAGCCGCCTGCGCCGCGCGAGCCCATCACGATCAAATCTGGCTGTGACTCTTCCGCGGCGCGCAGGATGGCCTCCGCCGCGGGACCCTCCACCACAACGGCAGAGACTGCGATGCCATCCGCCTTGAGTTTTTCAGCCACTTCTTCGACAATCTCTTTCGCGTCTTCCGAGAGGGCTTGCTTATATTCTTCCGTCATGGCGGCGGCGCGTTTGCGCAACACAACAGACGATTGGTAGGCATACATCACTTCCACGCTGGCATTCAAGGTCTTCGCCAGATCGCTGGCGTACTTCACCGTTTTCGCCGCGTGTTCCGAGCCGTCGGTTGGTAATAAGATTTTTTTGATCATGGGGTTCTCCTCTGTTAATCTTCCTCAATCGGAACTTCCACATCGGGCTGGTCCTTCTTCACGAACTTTTTCAGGATCGGATACAAAATAGGACCCGTGGCTATCGCCGCAATGGACAAATATAACGCGCTGATACCCTCCTCCTGAATGGTGCTGACCACAGCCAGCGCAAGGACGCCGACAGGGAAGATGGTAATCAAGAATATCCCAAACCAACCTCCAGGCACGCGATACGGACGCTTCATCTTCGGGTATTTGACGCGGAACGCGATCAACGCGGCAAACTCCAACAGCAACGCCGCCGAATAGACGATCACATCCACAACGACGAGACTGGCGAACGCGCTCAACGTGAAGAACGAATAGATCGTGGCGCACACGATGATTGCCACCCAGGGAGTCTCGAACTTTGGGTGCACTTTCGTAATCGCTTTCGGCAAGTACCCATCTTCCGCCATAACGAAGGGCAGGCGCGAAATGGAAAGCAATAACGCGTTGAACAAACCCACCGCGCTAACCAAGCCGCCGATTGCCAGCCACGCCCCCAACCATTGACCTCCGATCTGCGCCGCAATTTCGGGGAAGTATCCCGCCGTCCAACCGCTCCAATCGGAGGCGACTGCCAGACCCGCAAGCACAGGCAACAGATAGGCGATGGTCACCAGCGGAATTGTCCACGCCAGCGCGCGCGGGTAATTGCGGCGCGGATTGTCAATCTCTTCGCTGACCGTGGACACGCCATCCCAGCCGAGGTAATTCCACATGACTACGAACAAGCCTACGCCGAATGCGCCGAGGAAGGTGGAGTCGGGCGGGATGAACGGCTCCCACACGCGGACAGGATTCTGAAAGAGGCGAAACAGCCCGATGACGGACATGACCGCAAACGGGGCAAGGATGAAGATGCCGAACCAGTTGGAAGAATCCCCGACGCCTTTTGATCCGCGGATATTAATCGCAGTAAACACCCAGATCACGACCAGGGTGACGCCCCAGTGGATCCATTCGTTTTCCAGCGCATGGACGTTGAATTGTTGGACAAGCAACGTGGAAAGGTAATCGGCAAACAGCACAGGGTAGATCGCCATGTCTACAAACGAGGTGACCCAACTCCACCAACCTTCTTGAAATCCCCAGAACGGGCCGAGCGCTTTCTTCACCCACGCGTAATAGCCGCCTTGAACAGGCATGGCGGTTGAAAGTTCCGCCACCATCAGCGCGGTGGGCAGGCTCCAGATCAGCGGCGTAAGCAGGATGAGCAACAACGCCATGCCAGGACCCGAATAGCCGACCAAATCTTCAAGCCCATACGCGCCGCCGCTCACGCTGAAAAACATGATCATCACCAACGGCAGGAGCGTCAGCCGCCGTTGTATGACTCGGATGGGGATGTTGCCAGTAGAAATATCTGCTGTGGTTGTCATGGTGTCTCTCTCCTAACGGCTGGACTTCACCGCGAGCCAATACTCTTCATATAACTGCGCGGCGGTCGGGTTCAGATTTTTAACCAGCGTGGCTCCCAGCAAGGCATCTTGCGGAGGATTCGAAGCAAGGCTGGCAATGTATCCATCGTAAAACGCCGCGTTGTTTTCCCTCAAATAATCGAGGGCGGCGGCGTTGGGAGTGGAATACGGGTATGCTTGAATGATGAGCGCCGCGTTCGCTGGCTCGAGCACGTAATTCATAAAGGCTATGGCGGCATCAGCATGAGGCGCGTCGGCGGGAATCGCCATGTTATCGAACCAGATACCCGCGCCTTCCTCAGGCAGGACATAGACCAGATTCGGGTTTGCGATTTCCGCCAGAGCGGCATTGCCGTTGTACATCACGCCCACCCACGCGTCGCCCGACAGCAAGTAATCCTCGGGAGCGTCCGCGTCGAACGCGACGATGCCTGGCGCGAGCTCGATCAATGTATCGCGGGCGGCGGCAAGCCTTTTTGGATCGGTTTCGTTCTTGTTATATCCCAACGACAACAAGGCGATACCCATCATCTCGCGGGCGTCATCCAAAACAACAATGTGACCAGCCAGTTCGGGCCGCCAGAGATCGCTCCAACTGGTGATCGGCTCCGAAACTTTCGTCGAGTCGTACACAATGCCAGTTGTCCCCCACAAATAGGGCAGGCTGAATTTATCGTTTTTCACCCCAGGTCGGCGGCTGTTGCCACCGCGCGGGTCAAAGTACGGATGCAAAAAGGCAGAGTCAATGTTGGTGTAATTTGGGATGGTTTCCAAATCCAACGCGAGCAGGGCATTTTGATTGATGAGTTGTTCCACCGCATAATCACTGGGAAGGATCAGATCGTACTTGCCAGGCTTATCTTTCAACCCCGCAAGCATTTCCTCGTTGGAGGAATAGGTTTCATAATTCACCTTAACCCCCGTTTGCTTCTCAAAGCCCGCGATCACTTCTTCAGGAACGTATTCTGTGAATCCATACAGATTCAATTCTGTGGAGGTGACTTCGGGAGCCTTGGGCGCGCACGCAACAAGCGCGCCGCCTACAACGACGAACAATAACGATATTGCCAGTAACCGTTTGTGCATTATTCTCTCCTTCCAACTCTGTAATTCACCGTTACGCGGTAAGGTTGTCCTTGCGCAAGAGCGACACAAATGTCGCGTTACGGATGCAACTTCTAAATTATAAACCTTTCACCACAACATCAACCGCGTCTCGCAAGCGATTCAGTCCTTCATCTATTTCACTCTGTTCGATGATGAGCGGCGGTTCGATGCGGATGGTTTGGGCGCTGGTGAGTGTGCCAGCGACTAGCACTCCGCGTTTGAATAATTCTGCCGCGACCTTGTAGCCGAGTTCGGGAGTCTGGAAGTGTTGACCGATGAGCAGTCCCTTGCCTGTGACTTTTTTGTACAACTGCGGAAACTCGTCGGCGAGTTCGGTCACTTTTTCGATGAGATAACTGCCCTTCGTCGCCGCGCCCTCCCAAAGTCGGTCACGAAGCGTGATGTTGATCGTCGCTATCGCCGCGGCGCAGGCGAGCGCGTTCCCGCCTGTCGTCGTCGTGTGCATGAACGGATTCGGATACATCATCGGCTTGAAGATTTCTTCGGTGGTCGTCACCGCGCTGACGGGCATCACGCCGCCGCCGAGGGATTTCGCCGTGGCGAGGATATCGGGGGCGACGTCCCAATGGTCAACGCCCCACAGCCTCCCCGTCCGACCGAGACCCGTTTGCACTTCATCCGCAATGAGCAGGACGTTATGTTTTTTCGTCGCGGCGCGGACGCGGGACCAGAAATCGTCGGGCGGGACGATGGCTCCCGCTTCGCCCTGGATCGGCTCGAATAAAACGCCCGCCACGCCGATGCCGACGTTGGCGCAAATGTCGAGTTGACGTTCGAGCGCGTCCGCATCGCCGAACGGGACGTGATAAATTTGCCCGCCGTAGAGCAAGCCCATCGCCTGACGATAATCCGCTTTGCCCATCATCGAAAGCGAACCCATCGTCTTGCCATGAAACGCCTTGACCGCCACGATGAACGCGGACTTGCCCGTGTAGAGTTTTGCGATCTTGATCGCCGCTTCGATGGCTTCGGTGCCGCTCGCCGCGAACCAGGAATATTTCAAGTCGCCTGGCGTGATGTCTGCCATGAGTTTGCCGAGCGCGCCGCGCAAGGGATCGAGCAATTCCTGCGAAGGCATGGGCGCGCGCTTCACTTGCGCGATGACCGCTTCGACAACTTCGGGATGACACCAACCCAAGTCCAACATGCCGAAGCCGCCGAGCCAGTCAATGTATTTGCGTCCCATCACATCGGTGAACGTGGAGCCTTTGCCCGACCATTCGACCGAAGCCCAATCGCCCGCCTCCGTCACGGACTTGCGATATTCCAGCCAGCCGCGATTGAAATGCTCGGCAAAGTTGTTTTTCGATTCTTCGATGATCCATTTGGCTTGGTCTTGTTGAGGAAAGTTGTCTTGTTTGATGATGTCGAGCCAGGTGTTTGAGTAGTTGAGGGCGTTGGTGTAGTTCATAAGATTCCTTGAGGGTAGAGATTGGAGATTGGAGATTGCGAGAATTAGAGAATTAGAGAATTGGTAATTGGCGGTTCTCCATCAGGGTGATTCTTTTTCGATGGGCGCTTGCTCTTTCAAGGTATTCCAAATTACAGTCAAGACCGATTCAATGTTGTTCATAACGTCGTTATTCCAAAATCGCAGGACGGTAAATCCTTTGGATTTCAGATAGTTTGTTCTTGCTTCGTCGTATTCTTCCTGCTCCAAATGTTGACTTCCATCCAATTCAATAATCAGTTTCCTGCGTGGAGAGCAAAAGTCAACGATGTAGTTGGCGATGGCATGTTGATTCCGAAAATGGACATCGCCCATACGGTGCGCTCGCAAGTGTTTCCAAAGTTTGGCTTCCGCTTCGGTCACGTTGCGATGAAGTTGTTTGGCGCGCCCGAAGATTTTCGGCGTGGTGCGTTTATGCAATTGGACCTCCGACCCCCACCCTGCCCTCCCCCAATTGAAGAACACAATTGGGGGAGGGTATAACACGAGTTGGGATGCGAATATTGTTTTCATGAAAAATTCTCATTCCACTTCGGCGGGATGGGGTCAGTTGCGACCCCCACCCTGCCTCCCCCAAAAGCAAACACCGCTTTTGGGGGAGGGAGAGCAACGGCAGGGAGGTGACAAATGTTTTCATAATAAATTCTGTTCCCCTTCCCCCATTCATGCTCTTTGAATGGGGGAAGGACGGGATGGGGGTCAAGAGCTCGCCACTCCTCTAATCCTCAGAACTTCCTCGTCCACTCCTTCGGCCACCTCTCCACCACCACCTTCTTCTGCGTGAAGAACTCCACCGCGTCCATGCCTTGCCCGTGCATGTCGCCGAAGAACGAATCCTTCCAACCGCTGAACGGGAAGAACGCCATCGGCGCGGCGACACCGATGTTGATGCCGATGTTGCCCGCTTCGGCTTCGTAGCGAAACTTCCGCGCGGCAGAACCCGACGACGTGAACAGGCTCGCCTGATTTCCATATTGTCCGCTGTTGACCAATTCAATCGCCTCGTCCACCGTCTCGACGTGCATGAGACTCAACACGGGTCCGAAAATTTCTGTTTTTGCGATCTCGCTCCCGCGCGGGACATCTGCCAAAATGGTCGGACGCACGAAATTACCTGCTTCATAGCCTGGGATGGAAACCCCGCGTCCATCTACGGGGAGGCTTGCTCCTTCTTTGATGCCGAGTCCAATCAACGACTCGACTCTCGCCTTCGACGCCGCGTTGATGACGGGTCCCATCTGGACACCTGAGTCGAGTCCGTAGCCGACGACGCGCGACGAGGCGGCGTCGCAGATCGCTTCACTAAAAGTTGATCGGGCTGAACCAACTGTCACTGCGAAAGAAACGGCGAGACAGCGTTGTCCCGCGCATCCGAAAGCGGAGTCCGCAATGATCTTCGTCGCCATGTCCATATCCGCATCGGGCAAGACGATGACGGGATTCTTCGCTCCGCCCTGCGCCTGCACGCGTTTGCCATGCGCGGCGGCGGTGGCGTAAATATATTTTGCGACATTGGTCGAGCCGACGAACGTCACCGCGCGAATGGACGGGTGTTCGAGGATCGCATCCACCACATCCTTTGCGCCGTTGACGAGATTGACCACGCCCTTCGGAAAACCAACCTGCTCGATGAGTTTCATAATGAACTGCATCGTCATCGGAACTTTTTCAGACGGCTTGATGATGTACGTGTTGCCCGCCGCGAGCGCATACGGCAGATACCAAAACGGAATCATGCCAGGGAAGTTGAACGGCGCGATCGTGGCGCACACCCCAACGGGCTGACGGATCATCAACTCGTCTATGCCTGTGGCGATGTCTTCGACGAACTCGCCCTTCATCATCATCGGCATCCCGCACGCCACTTCGATATTTTCGTACGCGCGCACCATCTCGGCTTTTGCCTCTTCGAACGTCTTGCCCGCTTCGTTCGTGATGAGCCTGCCGATCTCATCCGCGTTCTCGTGCATCAGATTCCGCAGCTTGAATAAATATTGCACGCGGTCGTTGACGGGCGTCCGTCGCCACGCAGGCAACGCCTCACTTGCCGCCCTCGCCGCTGAGTCCACATCCGCTTTTGTGCCGAGGGGAGTCTTGGCGATGATCTGCCCTGTGGCGGGGTTGATGACGTCGAAGTATTCTTTTGTGCTGGGTTTTGTCCATTGGTTGTTGATGTAGTTGAGGATTTCCATGTTTCACCTAGGTAAAGGATTAGAGATTGCAGACAAGAAATTTGACATCTACATTCTTTTGTAAAACATAAACGCCGTTCCTAAGCCCGTAACAAAGGGCATCAAAAATAGTAGATCGAAAAAATTATTGAGTTTCAAAATATAAACAATACATATAGTTAATATGTGTATTGCTAAAAACCACGAAGTCACTGGAGCATTAAAGGTCTTTCTATCATCAAAAAACAAAGTGAAATAAACCAGAATCAAACCTGCAACAATTGGTGAATACACCAGAATATCATTGCTAAAAGTGACTGTTGGAAATAGAGATACAACAAAGAAAAACCGAAAGTACCTATTAGAAACAAACGCCTGTTTTTTTATAGTAACAAGAATTACTAACAATGCAATTGGCAATATTAAAAGCCTATAGTCATAAAAATCGCCGTAAAGGTACTTATTCCATGTAACTCCCCAAAAAATTAAAAAGATAGCTAAAGGAAATTGAGACAATCTGCCACCACGTAACTCTTGTTGTGGATAAGGACGTGTAGTGGCAGATGGTGTAAAAAAATTAATTACATTGTCTACAAGTCTTCTTGCTGACAGTGAAGCCGTAGTAAAAATTGTAGTCCACGAACTTGGTTCTAAATTTGTTTCATTTTTACGGTTGTTACCAAACCCGTAAACTCCAATTATTATCAGCAAAACAACAGTAATTATTGCGACCCAACTAAGATTCGGCAATAACCATTGACCAAGAGCAATCAATAAAGCAATTAATTCAGGTTTTGACATTTGGTCACGATCTTGGGAATCATTCATGATTTTGCTCCATTGCCTTAATTTATAGCCTTACTCTACCTGCCCATCCGCCACTTCCAACCCCTTCTCCACGATGGCAAGCCCTTCGTCAATTTGTTCCTGCGTGATACACAACGGCGGAACAACGAAGACCATACTTCCCATGTTGTTCGCCATGATGAAGGTGAACAGTCCATTTTGGCGCAGAACTTTTCCCACCTCCGCCATGACGGCGGGCGAGAAACTTTCTTTTGTCTCGCGGTTAGTCACCAACTCAATCGTGGAAAATAAGCCGATGTAACGAACATCGCCAACGGAGACGTGTCTCGCTTTGATATCTTCCAACGCTTCGCCGAGATATTTTCCGAGCAAGGCGGCGTTTTCGATGAGTTTGTCTTCTTCGTAGACTTCAATTGTTGCTAACGCGGTTGCACAAGAAAGTGCATGTGCGCTGTAGGTCAGACCTGCATACAGATATTTGTCGTCGAAGAACTTGGCAATTTTCTCAGAGACAATCACCGCGCCGAGCGGAGCGTATCCGCTGGTGATGCCTTTCGCTGTGGTGATGATGTCAGGGACGACGTTCCAGTTGTCGACGGCGAACCATTTGCCCGTGCGACCCCATCCGCTCATGACTTCGTCGGAGATCAAGAGGATGCTGTACTTATCGCAGATCTCACGCACGCGGGGCCAATAATCATCGGGCGGGATGATGAGTCCGTTCGAGCCGACCACGCCCTCCATGATGATGGCGGCGATCTTGTCGGGACCTTCGTACTTGATCACCTCTTCGAGATGCGAGATACACTCCCGCTTGCACGACTCAGGTTTCTGCCCAAATGGACAGCGATAGCAGAACGGATCAAGGAAGTGGACTCCGCCTGGCATGACGGGTTCGACGGCGAGGCGACGGTAATCGCCAGTCAACGCGATGGAGCCGTGCGTCGCGCCGTGATAGGAACGATACCGCGCCAATATTTTGTGTCGCCCCGTATAAAAACGCGCGATCTTGATGGCGTTCTCGTTTGCTTCCGCGCCGCCGAGCGTGAAGAAGGTTTTCTTCAGATCGCCTGGCGTCACTTCAGATATTTTCTTGCCGAGTAATCCACGCGCTTCCGTGGCGTTGCCTGGATGGACAAACGTCAACTTCGCGGCTTGATCTTGAATCGCTTTGACGACTTTGGGATGTTGATGCCCGATATTCGTGTTCATCAACTGCGACGAAAAATCGAGATAGCGTTTATCGTCCGCGTCCCAGAAGTACACGCCTTCGGCTTTGGTCACAGGGATGGGATTCACTTGTCCCTGCACGGACCAGGAGAAGAAGGTGTATTCCTTGTTGAGGTCAATGATTTCTTTTGAAGAAAGTTTGTTTGGCATATTGATTTCCTTGTTTAAAGTTGAAGGTCAAAGGTCACAGGTCATTGTTGAATTTGACCTTCAACCTTCGACCTTCGACCTGCTAACTTTTGACCTCTTTGACAATCTCTGCATACACATTCAACGTCTCATCGACATCCGCATCCGAATGTTCGTAACACATAAACCACGGCTCGCGCGCATCGTGGTCAGGCATGACTCCGCGTTCGATGGCTTTTTCGACAAGTTCAAGGTAGAGATTGTGGTCACTCTTCGCCCAATCGCGTTGACTTTTCACTTCATCAATGTTCAACGAGAATGAGAACATCGCGGGATAGCCCGTCATCACAACGGGAATATCGTTCTCTTCAAAGATATCTTTCAACCCGTCCATGAGTCGCTGTCCGCGCTGGGCTATGGATTTCAGAATCGGTTTCGATTTCAGAAGACTCAACGTCGCATACGCGCCCGCGATACCTGGTTTGTTATTTGTGTACGTCCCGCCGATCGCCACTCCATGCCCAATGATGGACATGATCTCCTTTTTCCCGCCAAACGCTGCGGCGGGATAGCCATTTCCCAACGCTTTCGCGTATGTCGCTAAATCAGGTTTGATTCCGTAATACTCTTGCGCTCCCCCGTTCGCAATGCGGAAGCCTGTCTTCACTTCATCGAGAATAAAGACACAGCCATACTCTTCAGTCTTCTGGCGGATAAGTTGCAGGAATCCATCCTGCGGATTAATCGCCGCGCAATTTCCCTGACACGGCTCGGTGATGACCGCCGCGATTTGCTCGCCGTAAGATTTCATCACGCGCTCGAAACCCTCGAAGTCATTGAATGGAAGCGTGATGATAAATTCGCGCATGGATTTCGGAATGCCCGATGAACCAGGCACGGGAATCGGACTGCGAGAATTTCCATACGCATCCACAGGCGCGTACGTTGACCACAGCGCGTGATCGTGCATTCCGTGGTAGTTGCCCTCGAATTTCAGAATGATGTCGCGTCCTGTGTACGCTCGCGCGACGCGGATCGCGTGCATCGTCGCTTCGGTACCAGAACACGCGAGGCGAACCATCTCGACTGCGGGAGCCATCTCGGTGATCATCTCCGCAACGGCGACTTCGAGTTCGCTCGTCATGGCGAACAACAATCCATTTTTTATTTCTTCAATTACTTTTTGGTCAACCTCGTCAAACGAATGTCCCAAAATGATCGGACCGAACGCCATGCGATAATCAATATATTTCTTTCCATCCACATCCCACAAATATGCCCCTTTTGCTTTTTCAACATACGGCGTGATCCCCTCCCCCCAAAAACGAAAATTAGAATTCACCCCCAGCGGTAAAACTTCCATCGCGCGTTTCTGTAACGATTGCGTCTTTGCACCGAACATGAATTTTCCTCCGAATAGATTTGTAGTAAAGGCGACCCGTCAGGAACGATGAAGACTATCCACGCCCACGAACGAGTTGACCGCTACTCAACCAATCCTTCATCCTTTACTTTTTCATAACTTCGCCGATGGAATGCGATTGAATCGTTCAACCGATAAACCTTTGTGATCTTAGTGTCCTTCGTGGTAAAGACTAAATCGCCTGCTTCTCATCCAACTCTTGCGAAATACGCTCAGGCACGCGCCATTGATACACATCCTTCAACACCAGCGGCACAATGGACGTGGTCGTCTTGCGCACGCCGCGCACTTTGCGAACCACCTCGGTCACGAAGTGATAAATTTCCGCCGTGTCTTTCGCCACCACTTGAATACTGATGTCGTTTTGCCCGATCGCGCACGCCACGTACGTCACATTTTCGAACTCCGCCATTTTCTTCGCCACTTCCAGGATCAGATCCGATTCGACTTCAAGCCACACGTCCGCCTTGATGGTCAAGCCAAACGCCTCAGGTCGAATCACCGCGCTGATGCGGATCACATCGTCGTCGATCATCCGCTCGATGCGGTAGCGGATCGCCCGCTCCGAAATGTCGCCGATACGCCGCGCCAACTCCGACGCAGACATACGCCCGTCTTCCAAGAGCAGATTGACGATCTTCACGTCTATTTTGTCGAATTCATACATGGCTAATATTTTTCGCTTCCGAAAAGGGCTGGAATTCGCCGAATTATGCCCGATGGGTCGAAAGGCGTCAAGTACAAATTAAAACCTGACAGGTTTTCGATCGGCTCGCTTCGTCAAGATTCTTCGGATTCGTTTGCGCCACAACCGCCTCGAGTCACAAAAAACCTGTCAGGTTTAGAAAAGGATGGGGTGACTGAATCAGGCATCCCCTGCGGAGGACGCGCCCGCTTCATCCGACGGGTGAGGCTGATTCGGCTTGTCAACTTTTTTCTCAGCCCCAGCAGAATCCGCTTCGATAATCTGAAAATGTACTAAATTTCACATTGACGCAAACTTACGCGGAAGATATAATGCTTTTTCGCAACGATTTGATAACAGGAGCAAAAAATGACAACACCAGACCTCGCGCCCACCGCGGCGCTTGAACCCAAAACAAAACTCAGCGGAAAAATTTTGAAGACCACACTCGCAGGCGCGCTCGTGGATGTTGGACAAAACATCCCAGGCGTTCTTCACATTTCACAATTGAGCAAAGACTCGGTGAACAAAGTGGACGATGTCGTGAAGGAAGGACAAGCGGTTGACGTGTGGGTGCGCCGCGTGAAAAAAGATCGCATCGAATTGACGATGATCGAACCGCTCGCGTACGATTGGAAAGACCTCGAGCCCGAGATGACCGTGAAAGGTAAAGTGATTCGACTCGAAACCTACGGCGCGTTCGTCGAGATCGGCGCGGAACGTCCCGCGATGATCCACGTGAGCGAGTTGACGCATGGTTACGTAAAGTCACCGAGCGAAGTGGTCAAAGAGGGCGATGAAGTTGAAGCGAAGATCCTGAATGTGGACCGCAAGAAGAAGCAGATCAAACTCAGCATCAAAGCGCTCGAGCCCGTGATCGAAGAATTCAAGCCTGCAAAAGAAGAGAAAAAGGGACATGGCAAGCGTCATGCGAAAAAAGAAATGATGGAAGCCGTTGAACCCGAGGAGCCGAAAGAACCCGAATTGACGGGGATGCAGGTCGCCTGGCAGGAAGCGATGAGCAGGGCGAATGCGGAAAAAGCCTTCAGGGTGAAGCGGGCGAAGTCTGGCATTTCGGACGAACGGGAAGAAATTCTCAACCGCACGCTTGAGAAGCGCCTCCCCACTGGCGGATAGAACACAAACAGCCAAGTCATCACTTGGCTGTTTTTTATTGTTTTACCGTGAATATCTGTTAGCGCTCCTTGCGTTCTTAGCGGTTAAGATTTTTCCTCTTCAAGTTCCCGCTGAAAAAATTCTTTGTTGGCAGAATATATCATCTGTCCCCTAAAAGATTTGAGTATCTAAAGTAGTTCAATGAACATAATCGCAAATTGTATCGGTATAAATTTCTAATGTTATATTTATATGTTTCAACAAATATACAGTATAGTTAATCGTAAAGGAGAAACTGTAATGACGACTTTAAAAGAAATTGAAGGGATTGGCGCATCGTATGCCGCAAAATTAAATAAAGCGGGCGTGCGAGGAATCAGTGGATTATTACAAATGGGCGGCACTCGCAAGGGTCGCTTGGAACTTGCCAAAGCCACAGGCTTTAGCACGAAGACGATCCTTGAATGGGTCAACCGCGCCGATCTATTTCGCGTCAAAGGTATTGGCTCGCAATTTTCCGATCTGCTCGAAGCGGTCGGCGTTGATACCGTTGTCGAACTGGGCAAGCGAAAACCCGAATCGTTGGTAGCCGCATTTGAAAAAGCAAACTCGGGTAAGAAGCGATTGGTTCGTCAATTGCCCAGCCTTAGCCAAGTGAAGACTTGGGTAAAAAGCGCAAAATCTTTGAAGCGCACAGTAGAATACTAAAAATAAAAACTTCCGATAATCTATCGGAAGTTTTTATTTAATTCAATTCTTTCAAAAATTTCTCTTTATTCGCCGAACGCGCTGTTTTACCGCTGGATGTTTTCAGAATCCACTTCGGGTCAACCACTTTGACATAGCGCAATGCAATGGCGGAATTTTTCGTCACATGCAAACGAATCGCGTCTGCCACTTTTTGCTGTTCGGCAGGGTCTTCCGAATCCACTTCGGCGATGATTACAACATCTTCGGTGCCTTGTTCCTCATCGAATATGCCAAACGCCACCGAACGCCCCGCATGAACTCCCGCCACTTCATAGGTCAAAGATTCCAAATCCTGCGGATACACATTCTTCCCGCCAACGATGATCATATCTTTTTTACGACCTGAGACAAATACTTCACCGTCGCTGATAAATCCGTAATCGCCTGTGAGATACCAGCCCTCATGAAAAGCTTGTTGCGTCGCATCTTCGCGGTGGTAGTAACCCGTCAACATGCTGTTGCTTTGCAAGGCAACCTCGCCGATGACGCGCTCGGGCAATTCGCTTCGATTCTCGTCCAACACTTTGATTTTGACATTTTCCAACGGACGCCCCGACGACATCATTTTCATAGTTGGATGTTCATGCGCATTGGCGTCAGTCGTTAATTTGGCTACGCGCTCCGACATGAACGCTTTTCGCTCGATCTCAAGGACGGCTGGTTCGCCCCCCAGCGGGCTTTGCGTCACCGCAAAGACATTTTCCGCCATCGCGTACGAAGTCTGCAACGCCTCGCGCTTCAAGCCATAACTTTTGAACTTTTCGTAAAATGCCTGATGACTCTCCCAGCGGACTGGCTCTGAACAATTGGTGACCACACGCCATGACGATAAATCAACGCCTTCAAGGTGACGTTCGCGGATCTTTTGCGCGCAGAAGTTGTACGCAAAGTTTGGAAGCCACGAAAGCGTGCCGCGATATTTCGTCACAGACTGCATCAGCTTGTACGGTGCGCGCACCCAGTCGAATGGAGATTGCAGAACGAGATGAATCCCTGAGAGGATGGGCATGATGAAGCCCGCAATCAATCCCATGTCGTGATATAGCGGAAGCCATGAGACAACCACATCATTCTCGTTCAAACTCAACGCCTTGCCATAAGCGTCCAATTGATTGAAGACCGCCTGATGCGAAAGCGCGACTCCTTTTTGCAAACCTGTTGTCCCTGAGGAATGTTGCAGGATAACAATATCTTCGGGTTTGCGCTGGAAACCAGCCAGCGAGTCGAACTCCAAATCAATTTGTTTATCAACTTTATCGGTGACGATCACTTCACGGACCGAATCCCCCTCTTGTAACGCGCCGCGCACCTCCGCTTCAAATTCGGGATACGTGATAATCGCGGTGGGTTGAGTGACCGAGATCAGCGCAGACAAGTCCGCGCGATAACGTTCGGGAGAAAGTTTCTCCGTGAGAAACGGCATGATGGAGGGAATCGCGCCGTGCAGGATCGTTCCCCAAAAAGCATAGACCAAGTCCTCGCCGTGTTGGAGAATCAAAACAACCACTTCGCCGGGCTGAATCTTTGCAAGGGTCAACGCGCGCGCGTAGGAATTCGCGCCGCAGAGGAGTTGATCCACGGTAAGCGAGAGATCGTCGGCGTTGGAAAATTGCAGGGTGAGGGCGACCCGGTCCGAAGTCCGCGAATGAAGCGTTTTGAGCCGCTCGGGGAAGGTCGTCATTTCTTGCGAGAGTCGATGAGCGCGGCGAGTTGAGTCAGCGTGTCGAATGTATCCGCGTTCAGTTCGGTGTCCTCGATGCGGACGCCGAAGGTGTCTTCCACATACAAAGCGACATCCATCAGGCTGAACGAATCGATCAAGCCGCTGGAGATCAACGGCTCGTCGGCGGTGATGGTTCGGTTGGGTTGTTTCAAGATTTGAGAGGCAAGATACGAGCCGATTTGTTGGATCATTGTTTCAGGCATAGCGTTTCCTTTTTGAGTTTATTTGCATACGAGCGACTGCGCCAGCGGATCCACTTGCTCGATCAGCAGGCGCTCCCCCTCCGCAGAGAGGTGCAATGCGGTGTCTGAAAAATATTCGGGCGGAATTGTATTCCATAAATCGAGATAATTCCATTGCGAGCGAATCGCTTCCGCCTGCATGGCTTCGCGGTATTGGTCGTACGCCCAGCGAGGATAGCCCTTGTTGTACCGCAGATCGCTGTTCTCTCCGCTTGCAATAAACATGGGTTCGTTGACAATCAGGATGGGAATGGAGCCAGCGATCTCCCGCCCTGCCGCAAAGGCTTCGAACACCATCAGTTTTTGCAGATCGGCGGTCGGTTCCATTTGCCGATATAAAACATGAGACTCAACATCGGGCGAATTTTCCTCAAGGGTTTCAGGCGCATATTGAAGATCAAGATCCGTTCCATCGGCAGACCAGACAAACCCGAGCATTTGTAATTTGAACCAACGATTCAAATTCGACCGCTGTCCAATCAAAGTCCGTCCGTAAAAGGATGGGTTCATTTGCGCGAGGGCATCTTTTTCAGGAAAGGCGAGATCGTACTCGTCCATCATCCGCAATGCGTCCTCGCGGTTCGCTTCCATGAACGCACTGATGCGGCGCGGGATCAGTGAATTGAGGGTGGTGAACCAAACGATCAGGTCGGGATCATAGTCAACCGACTCCTCCAAAATGATCAGGTCTTTGATCACTGAGGGGTGCGGATACCCCAGATTGTAAAATTTGATCGTCTTGCCTTTGCATTGGTCGTTTAAGATATTCCACTGTGCGGAAATCGATTCTTGCGGGGGAAGCATTTCGCCCCAAATCGAGGAGTCGCCGATCAACAACACGCGGTACTCATCTTCCGGTTTTGGACGCGCAACCTCATGAGAAGCCAGCATGGCGCCCGCATCGTCGATCATAACGGTGTATAAACTCGAGCCATCGTCAAAAGGAAAGCGGATGCGACCGGGAAATATCACATTGTACAAGGACAGGCGCGAAACAGGCGGTTGTATCACCGCATACGCGACATTGACGAGCGCAAATAACAACAAGGCTTTCACAACCAAACGAAGCGGGCGAACATGCGCCTTCATAAACCGCCCGCCAATTTCAACATTGCGCTCCAGGCCGATTCGGGAGTTGGGAGCGCGAAAAACAGCCAGCCAAGCGATACGAAGTTAAACGTGAGGAAAGTTCCGACAAATTGAACGCCTCTCTGCAAAGAGACAGGCAACGCCTGCTGGGAGTATCGCGCGCGCGCAAACTCGCTCCAACGGTTTTGGATGAACAACCCGCATCCATGCCACAACCCCCATAGGATATAGTTCATCGTCACGCCGTGCCACAGACCGATCAATACCATCGTCGTCACTTGTGAAAACAGGATCAGCATCCACGGCGAAACGGGCTTGGAGGCTGAACGCAGAGCGCGGGCGAGGGGGTTGAAAAAATACGACCGAAACCATTGCGTCAATGTGATATGCCAGGAGTTCCAAAACTGGGCGAGATTCGGCTTGAGGTACGGCGAATCGAAATTTTCAGGCAGGCGTATGCCCAGCAGGCGTCCAAGCCCAATGGCAATGTCGGTATACCCGCTAAAATCGAAATAGATTCGCAAAGAGTAGGCGTACAGCAGAGTCCACAACCAGCCCACCGACTGGGCATCGCGCGCAAAGGATTCGTTCAAGGCGATCCATGCCAGCGCGTCGGCGATGACAAATTTCTTAAACAAGCCGATAAAAATCCGCTGACCGGCGTCCAACCATCCGTCGGCGTCTAAACGAAGCGGGGCATTTAATCCAGAAACGAATCGCTCAAGTCGATCAATTGGACCCGCCGTGATCGCGGGAAAGAAAATCACATAGTTCGCGTACTCTGCCAAGGTAACAGACGGCAAGCGCCCCGCGAGGCGGTCGAGGATCGTATGCATGAGGCGAAACGCGACGTAGGAAAATCCCAGCCACGCCAATGCCGATTGCCCGCCCGCTTCTTTTCCGCGAAGGGTTGCCATCATGTCAAACAACCCCATCGTCGCCGACGGCGTTTTGATCAGCAAGAACAACCCGATCAACCCAGCGACCGCAAACATCAACACAAAACGGCTGAGTTTTTCAAGCCGCGCCAGAATCAAGGAAAGACCAAAGGCGAATAGAAAGGCAAGCGCGATCCATTGAACCCTCGGGGTTTCCACGGGAAAGAACCATTCGAATTGAAAAAAACGATTCAGGTCAACAAACACGATCACCCCCAATAAGACCGTCACTGCCGCGCGATTCTCCTTCCAACCGCGAGATTCGGGTTTGGATGTGATAAGCCACGACAAGATCGTCATGAGCGCCGTCAGTGTCGGCAACCAAAACATCAGGTTGACCGGCTCTTGATCCGGCTGGAGCCAATACAACGCCAGCGCGCTGACCGCCAACAACGCCAAGTTGCGTCCCTTGCCCAGCCAGCCAACAACAACTGCGATGCAGGCAAGCGCCGCAATTTCAAACAAAGACATTTAAAATCCCTGGTAGATCCAGGTGGGGGAAGTGTCTGCTGTAAAGATCGTCAGCGCGATGAGGATCAGGCAAAGGATCAGAGCCAGCATATTTTCACGCGAAAATAAAATGTTGAAGATTCGCTTCATCGTTATGCCTTTCTAAGAAACGCTTCCATGAACTCGTTCAACTCGCCGTCGAGCACAGCCTGCGTGTTGCCTGATTCATGATCGGTGCGATGATCTTTCACCATTTGATACGGATGCAACACATACGAGCGGATCTGACTCCCCCACTCGGCTTTTGTGTATTCGCCGCGCAGGACTGCCCGCTCTTCCTCCCGTTCAGCCTGCCTCAGTTCCAGCAAGCGGGCTCGCAAGATGCGCATGGCGAATTCGCGGTTCTGCGTCTGCGAGCGTTCGTTCTGACAAGTGACCACGATGCCCGTCGGGATGTGAGTCAGCCGCACCGCCGTCGCGTTCTTTTGCACGTTCTGCCCGCCCGCGCCAGAGGAACGGAAGACGTCCATTTTGATCTCGCTTGGGTCAATTTGGATTTCCGCTTCATCCATGGCAACCTGCGGCAAAATTTCTACAAGCGCAAATGACGTGTGCCGGCGGTGCGCCGAATCGAACGGCGAGAGGCGCACGAGGCGATGCACGCCTTTTTCCGAGCGCAGATACCCAAAGGCGTACTCGCCGTCCACTTCGATGGTGACGCTTTTGATGCCCGCTTCCTCGCCCGAAGTTGAATCGAGAATTTCCGTTTGGAAGCCGCGGTCCTCCGCCCAGCGCAGGTACATGCGTTGAAGCATCGCCGCCCAATCTTGTGAGTCCGTTCCGCCCGCGCCGGCGTGGATGGCAAGGATCGCCGAGTCGCGGTCGTATTTGCCGGAGAGCATGGCAGTAAAGGAACGCTTTTCAAGTTCGGTTTCGAGCGCGGAGATTTCAATTTCCAATTCGCCGCGCAGACTTTCATCGTCCAATTGCGCGAGTTCAAGCGCGTCATGCAGTCGGCGCGAAAAGGCGCGCCATGATTCCACTTCGGTTTTCAGGGCGTTATGCTGTTTCATCAACCCCTGCGCGCGCGAGGGATTGTTCCACAGATCGGGCGCTTCTATTTCTTTGTCGAGTTGGGAAAGTTGCGCTTCTTTAGACGCAAGGTCAAAGACGCACCAGTAATTGCTGGGTTAGGTCTTGCAGGGGCTTGAGTCGGTTGACGAGGTCTTGCATGGTTACTCCAAAAAAACAGGGATTAGAGATTAGAGATTGAGACAGTCTCCAGTCTCTAGTCTCGGAATGATTAATCACTTGCGCCCATAATCCCGTTTACAAAAGCATCCGGGTCGAAGGGCGCGAGGTCTTCGGGCTTTTCGCCGAGGCCTGCGAATAAGATCGGCAAACCTAACTCGCGTTGAATGGCGAAAGCAAATCCGCCGCGGGCAGACGAATCCAATTTGGTTAAGATCACGCCCGTCACACCGACCACCTCTTTGAACGCCTTTGCTTGTTGCAAGGCATTTTGCCCGGTCGTTGAATCAAGAACGAGCCACACGGCATGAGGCGCGCCGGGCAGAGCCTTGCCGATCACGCGATTCACTTTCTTTAGTTCTTCCATCAAGTTGAAACGCGTGTGCAAGCGACCGGCGGTATCGATAAAAACGATATCGATTTTACGCGCGATGCCCGCCTGCACGGTGTTAAACGCGACCGCGCCCGAATCGGACTCAGGGGCGCCTGATACCACATCGACGCCGATTCGTTCGCCCCAGACTTGCAACTGGTCCACCGCCGCGGCGCGGAACGTATCCGCCGCGCCGAAAAGAATGGAATTTCCTTCCGCCTGATACCGCTGTCCCAGTTTGGCGATCGTGGTTGTTTTTCCCGCGCCGTTAACGCCAACAACCATAACCACAGTCGGGGATGATTTCCAAGCAAGAGGCGGCGGGGCTTGGAGGCGAGAGCGGAGTTCTGCGCGGAGGGCGGAGGAAAGCTCGTCGGAGCGAGTCAAGCCCCCATCCCGAACGAAGCGGCGAAGCGTATCCAGAATATCGCCGGCAATTTCGATCCCCAAATCTGCTTGAATCAGGGATGCTTCCAATTCGTCCCACGATTCGCTGGTAATTTCCGTTGCGCCAACGAGGGCGGCGATTCGTCCAAATGTTGCTTTGCTTGTTTTTGCAAGCCCCGTCTTCCATTTTGCAAACAGGTCGGTCATGACGGGCGATTATAACATGCGGGTTTGTGTTATACTCTTTTCGCTTGATGTAAAACAATTGAAGAAAAGGCAACGCATGTTCAACGAACCCATTCACATTACAGACGAAACGTACGAAAAAACTGTCCTGCAATCTTCGCTCCCGGTGATCGTCGATTTTTGGGCGCCCTGGTGCGGACCGTGCAAAATGGTCGCGCCGATCCTCGACAAATTCGCAAAAGAATTCGAGGGAAAATTGCTGGTCGCAAAAATCAACACGGATGAAAACCCACATTGGATGATGGAGTATGGTATTCAGGGGATTCCGACCATGCTGTTTGTGGCAAATGGAAAGATTGTCCATCGTCAGGTTGGAGCGCTTCCCGAACGCATGTTGCGCGACACAGTCACCCAATTCTTAGAGACCGTATCCGCTTCGTAAAACACGAGGAGTCGCAATGAAGAAGGTCATTCCCGCGCTCGTTGTTCTTTTGGTTGTCGGCGCCTGCCTGCCAACGGTTCCAACGCCGATTTCACCAACCGCCACCGCAGTGATCGGATCTTCAAACACCCCCACGCTTGCGCCTTCCAACACGGCTCCTCCGTCTGAAACGCCTGTCGTCTTCAACCCATCAGTTACGGCCGTTTCGGCTTCCTCCACACCTGAATCGACCGCCACCTCTTCGCCTTTGCCAAACCTGACGTCTACGCTGGCAACTTCGACTGACGCGCCTGCCACGCTGGCGCAGTCTACGGCTACCGGGGCGCAGCCTACTTCAACTCCAACGTTGGGCGCGCCAAGCGGGCCGTCGCTTACGCCCACACTTGGTATTCTGAAATACGGAACGCTTCCTCCTGAAGTTCCATTTAATAGGATAACCCTGGTCAATCGTTCTAAAAGGCAGGCATATATCTCTTTGCAGGTTACTATGCCCGATGGTCGGTATTCGATCATTGAATATCCTGTTTACGGTCAGGTGAAGATCAAAGCGCCGCTAGGGTATTATGTTTATGTGGCATGGGTTGGCGGGAACAAAATGACCGGCACATTCCGTCTGACATCGACGGACGGTTTAGCGATCTATCTGTTCAAAGATAAAGTTGTCATCAAGTAATAAACCATGAAAAAGGATTTTGAATTCGCACATGAAGCAAAAATTGATTCTATTTGTATCGATTCTGGCGCTTCTGCTTTCCGCTTGCGGCGGCGGGCAGGAAGCGCCAACCCTGAACGCCGGTGACGTTGCCGGCACCGCGCAAGCGGCGGCATTCACCATGATCGCCCAAACACAAGCCGCCATCCCAACAGAAACATCCCTCCCACCCACAGCAACGTTCACGTCCACCCCCCTCCCCACAGAGACTTCATCCCCAACCCCGACGATCGATCCGTTGCTTCCAACGGCGACCTTTACGCTTGCCCCCCTGTCGTCCGCGCCTACGCAGGATAATTGCAATAAGATTCTCTCGGAATGGTCTGTGCCTACTATTAAAATTCTTGTGGAAAACGAGACAAAACCGAAAGGCACGATCACCCTCTCCTTATACGTGACCACAGCCCAGAACGAATGCGGATTCATCCCCGCATACGGAGGCACGTTCTCGGGACCAGAGGGATATTACAGCGCCGGCGCTTACGTAGACGGTAAAAAGGATTTCAAAACCTTCGGCGGATTCCTACTCACCGGCGGCAGTTGGACGATCGTCGTCCGAAACGATACAATCGTTGCCAAGGGTGGTTGTTACCCGAATTGCTGATCAAGACAACCAATATAAGCAGGATTTACACAGTTGGCGGACAGTTGTACTGCCGCCGCCGCGGCACACCTACGGCGCAACAGGTTCAACTGTGTAAGTCCCAAGTAAGAAAGGTATGATGAAAAAGTTAACTGTTCTTCTCTCTGTTCTGGCTATTTCCGCCTTGATGGCCGGGTGCGGCGGCGGCGAGCCAGCCGTCCCGACCCTGAGCGTCGGGGACGTGCAATCCACCGCGGTGTCGGCGGCGTTTACGATCGTGGCTGAGACGCAAGCGGCAATCCCTACCAACACGCCCCTGCCCCCCACTGAGACCCCCACATCAACGCCCGCGGCCACGAATACCTCCGTCCCTTTGCCCACGCTGGAATCGACGCTGACCAATACGCCCGCCAGCACGAGCGGCGATCCCTGCGCGACCCGCGTTCTTGGCAAACCGCTTGGCAAGGAAACTACGATCAAGATCGAAAACTTGACAAAATCGCGGGTGGCTGTTTCTTTGTATTTGAACGAGACCGCGAGCCATAACGAATGCGGCTATCGGTATTACGAGTTATCAAAAAACGGGTCTACGGTAATCACCGACCTGGTTACTGGATGCTACAATCTCTGGGCATGGAATCTCGACGGGAAAGCTTTCAATTCCTCCGGCTCCGGGTGTATCAATAATCCAGATAAATGGACTTTTCAAATATCCGAAGAGACGATCAAGTTTATCGGCCCATAATCATGTGAACCAAAATGAAACGCCCTGAAATTTTCAGGGCGTTTTTTTATTCCTTCGTCATGCGCTACCTGCCTGGCAGTTTTACAACGGGACGCAAAGGAACGCTGAAAAAAGAAAAATCTGCGTTGTCAGCGTGAATCAGCGTACCGATTTTGACAGTGCAAGGTAATCAATCGATTGATTTAAAAAAGCGCAATAGGACGCTCTTGCGCGCAAACAGCCTGAACAGTGAAATCATTCTCGCGGTACGGGCTAATTGCGTAAGGCAGGCTATTTACTCACCGTCGCAACCCGCGCATTCGTCAATTTGATCAAATCAACGACAGGCAATTTGATATTGAGTCCTCTTTGTCCGCCCGACACATGGATTTGCTCAAAATTCTTCGCCGACGAATCGAGAACAACCTGAAAGCCTTTGTTGAGCAGGGCGAGCGGCGAGATGCCTCCCGCCTGCAAACCTGTAACCTGCTCCGCTTCTTTTTCAGTTGGCAGGCGAACTTTTTTCTCACCAAGCGCAACAGCAAGCAATTTCAAATCCACAACCGTATCTCCAGAAACCAAGACCAACAAGGGTTTTTTGGGCTTATCTCGCAACACAACGATCGTCTTGAAAATGGACGCGGGATCCGCGTTGAGCAGACGCGCAGTCTCTTGCGCGCCGTGTTTCTCCGGCGAAAGTTCATAGGCGGTATATGGAATCGCGCGCGAATCAAGCAAGCGGGTAACATTATTGACGATCGGCATTTCAAACTCTCCCAGCGAAATCAGCGTTTTCACCTGCCCTGGCGGGCGGCGCAAGGGTCTCGTCCAAAAAACATTGTGTCAGGCAATCAGGCAACTCTCATAGAACCTGAATTGTAACGGGGAAAAGAATTTTTTTCAGTAGTACAATACCACGCATGAAATCGGCGCAACACGCGGTCCCGCTCGAGAAACTCATGGAGCAACTCCCTGAATCCTACGCTCCCTCCGAAAAGGAATTGATCCAACGCGCCTACCGCATAGCAGAAGAGGCGCACCGCGACCAAAAACGGCACTCCGGTGAACCGTATCTCAACCATTGCCTGGCAGTGGCAAGCATTCTCGCAGATCTCAAAGTGCCCTCGGAGGTGATTGCGGCGGCATTGCTTCACGACACAGTGGAAGATACCCCCCTCACCCTCGGCGACATTCGCAGAGATTTTGGGGATACCATCGCCGCCCTCGTCGATGGGGTGACCAAGCTGACCAAACTTCCGCGAGTCTCGCGCGGCGACCAACATGCGGAAAAACCCGAATCAGCCGACGACGAGTCGGATGCGGACGCCATTCCCTCCAACGGGCGCGCGCGCAAACAAGACCTGGCATCTGAAACCTTACGGAAAACATTCCTTGCCATGGGCGACGATGTCCGTGTGGTGCTGATCAAACTGGCAGACCGCCTCCACAACATGCGGACGCTCGGCTTCATGCCTGAAGCCAAACAAAAGCGAATCGCCAAAGAAACCCTCGAGATCTTCGCCCCGCTCACCAGCCGCCTCGGCATCTGGCAGATCAAATGGGAGTTGGAAGACCTTGGCTTCCGCTACCTCAACCCGGACAAATACAAGGAGATCGCCGAGGAACTGCAAGAAAAACGACCCGAGCGGGAAAAACAAATCGTAGACATCAAAGAAGCCCTCACCCGTTTACTTGAAGCAAACAATATCAAAGCCGAGGTCAGCGGACGCCCCAAACACATTTATTCCATCTTCAAAAAAATGGCGAAAAAGGGAAAATCGTTCGATCTGGTTCGGGATGTGCGCGCCATGCGGCTCCTCGTTCAGGATATCCCCTCGTGCTATGCCGCGCTCGGGGTGATCCACACCACATGGAGACCCATCCCCGGCGAATTCGACGATTACATTGCCGCGCCGAAAGAAAACTTCTACCAATCGCTTCACACCGCCGTCATCTACGAAGATGGCCGCCCATTGGAAATTCAGATCCGCACGCAGGAGATGCACGAAAACGCGGAGTATGGCATCGCCGCCCATTGGAAATACAAAGAAGGCGCCAAGCGCGATAAAAGCTACGAACAGCGCATCAACTGGCTCCGCAATATGATGGAATGGAAGACCGACGTGCACGACGCGACAGAATTCGTCGAAAGCATGAAATCGGATGTATTTCAGGATCGCGTATACGTGTTCACCCCGCGCGGAGATATTTACGATCTTGCCGCCGGTTCCACCCCTATTGATTTTGCCTACCACGTCCACACCGATATCGGTCACCGCTGTCGCGGCGCGCGGGTCAACGGGAAACTCGTCCCCCTGCAACAAGAGCTGAAAACGGGCGACCAGGTCGAAATTTTGACAGCGAAGCGGGGAGGTCCAAGCCGCGATTGGTTGAATCCGAATCTGGGGTTGGTCAAAACACAGCGCGCGCGGTCCAAAGTCAAAGCCTGGTTCAAAAAGCAGGAGGATGAACAAAACCTCGCCCAGGGGCGCGCCGGACTGGAACGCGAATTAAGCCGCCTCGGAATTTCCGAATTGAATTTCGAAAAGATGGCGCGCGAACTTGCCTACAAAACTCCCGATGAAATGTTCATCGCCCTTGGCAATGGAGATCTTTCCCTCAGCAAGATCATCAAACAATTGGAAGGGACGGAAGAAACTGCGGATATTCTGCAAGCCACCGCCGCGTCAGAAACCAAAACATCCCCAGACGCGATCCAGGTTGTCGGGCTGAAGGGTCTGCTCTGGCAAATGGCAAAATGTTGCTCGCCCATGCCCGGAGACCAGATCATCGGATACATCACACGCGGACGCGGCGCGACAATTCACCGGCAGGATTGCCCGAATATTTTGCACAGAGAAGATACCGAGCGGCTGATCCAAGTGGATTGGGGAACCGTTCAACAGACCTTCGCAGTGCCGGTTACCGTGAAAGCCTATGATCGCGACGGTTTGCTCGGCGATATTTCAACCCTGCTTCAAAGCGAGAGCGTGAACATCAAGGACGTGTCGGTCAGTTACAACCGAAGCGTAGCCGACCTGCGCCTGGTGGTCGATGTGCGCGACCTGGAGCAGTTAAGCCGCGTGCTCACGCGCATTGAAAGCGTGCCGAATGTGTTGGAGGCGCAGAGAACAAAGCCGGGGTAAATTACACGGTACAAGCGACGAGTTACGCAGTATAATGTCGCCGCCTCCCATGAATCTGCTCAGCGTCCGTGAAGCGCGCGAGCGCATACTTTCCCATTTTCAACCTGGCACAACCGAAGCCCTGCCGGCGGTAGAGTCTTTGAATCGCATCCTCGCGCAAGACGTAATCGCGTTGGACGACCTGCCGTCGTTCGACAACTCCTCGATGGACGGTTTTGCCATCCGCGCGATCGATGTGGCGGATGCAAAACCCGTTTCACCTCGGACCTTGCGCGTGGTCGCAGACATCCCCGCCGGCTCGCCGCCGACAGTTTTCCTCGCCCCCGGCGAAGCGGCTCGTATCATGACCGGCGCCGTAGTGCCTCAGGGCGCCGACGCGGTAATCCCCGTGGAAGATACCGATTTTCAAGATCGCGCCGCCGGCGCGCCCCCTCCGCCGGAGGTGACGGTGTTCGCAAGCGTGAACCAATATGAAAATATACGCCGGCGCGGCGCGGATATTCGCGCGGGAGAAATCGCCCTGCAGCAAGGACGAACATTAAGACCTCAAGATGTCGCGCTCCTGGCATCTTTGGGATACTCCACTGTGGAAGTATTCCGCAAGCCCCGCGTGGCGCTCTTCTCCTCCGGCGATGAGTTGCTCGACGCAAGCCAGCCCCTCGAACCGGGCAAGATCCGCGACTCAAACTCGCACATGCTGGCTGGGCTGATCGAGTCGGCCGGCGCGGAGGTGGAAAGACTTGGCACAGCAAAAGACACCTACGACTCTGTCAGAGCGGCGCTCGACAAAACATCCGCGCTGAACGTGGATTTGATCCTCTCTTCGGCGGGCGTGAGCGTGGGCGCGTTCGATTATGTAAAAAGCGTGATCGAGTCGAACGGCAAAATGGATTTCTGGCGCGTGAACATGCGCCCCGGCAAGCCGCTTGCTTTCGGCGAATACAACGGCATTCCATTCATCGGCTTGCCGGGTAACCCCGTGTCGGCGTTTGTGGGGTTCGAGGTATTTGTCCGCGCGGCGCTGGGGCGGCTGGCAGGGCAGACGGAGAGCAACAGGCTCACCATCCGCGCGCGATGCGAAGAGGAGATCAATTCCGATGGACGGGAGAGTTATCTGCGCGCCAGCCTGCGCGATGAAAACGGATCGCTCATCGCGCGCTTGACCGGGCATCAGGGTTCGGGCAATCTCCTTTCGTTGGCGCAGGCTGATGCTTTACTAATTATTCCCGCTGGTGTAAAATGCGTGCCTGCTGGTCAGGAAGTTGAGGCTTGGTTGTTATGAGGATTCATGAATAAGCGACTTGCGCAAATTTCACTGGCGATCACCATCATCGGGTTGCTCGTCGCGTCGTACATGACAGTGTATAAATTTACAAGCAAGGAACTTCAAGCCGCCATGTGCGTTGGCTCGGAAGGATGCTCGGTGGTGAACGCCAGTCCTTACTCTGAAGTGCGCGGCGTTCCTGTGGCAATCATCGGGGTGGTTGGGTACCTCGCTTTGCTGGCTACGCAACTCCTTGAGCGCCGACCCGGGATGGTGCAAGACAATGGCGCGATGATTTTCTTCGGGATTTCAGTGACCGGGTTTTTATTTACCGTGTATCTCGTCTTTGTCGAGGTCGCGCTGATCAAAGCCTACTGTCCGTTCTGCATCACATCACAAGTGGCAATGACTCTGCTGTTTGTCATCTCAGTCATTCGCCTTATCAAACAACCCTAATTCAGGAGGATTGAATGCCCCGCATCAAATGTCATTACACCGATTGTGTCTTTCTTGATGAAGGTTATTGCTCAGCCGCCGCGGTAGAGTTCGACCCCGATACCGGTTGCGCCACCTACACCCCCAGCGATGAAGCCGCCGCCAAAGAGGATTGGGACGAGGAAGAAGCGGAGGAATGGGAGGAAGAGGAAGATGATGACGATGACGAATCTTGGGACGAAGAGGAAGATGAGTTCTAACGCATCGTTCCCCAAGTGAAATCTGGTCGCCCAAACTAAGGCAGACGACGCGTCGTCTGCCTTTATGTTTTTAACTCGTACAACAACACGCCCGCCGCCACCGCCAAATTTAACGAACTAACTTTTCCCCGCATCGGCAAGGATACTGTCACATCGCAAGCCTGGACCTGCTCCGCGGACAGACCCTTTTGCTCGCTCCCCAACACAAGCGCCCACGGGGTTTGCGGAACAAGAGACTTATAATCCACATCCGCATGGGCAGACGCGCCGATCAATTGGCGCCCTGCCGTTTGCGCCCAGGCGCGAAATTCTTCGAATGAAGTTTGAGCAATGCGCTTCCAAAAGATCGCGCCCATGCTGGAGCGGATTAAGGTTGGGTGATATAACTCGACGCCGCCATCCAAAAGAAATAAGGCATCGACGCCTAGCGCGTCCATCGTGCGGAGGATCGTCCCGACATTGCCCGGGTCTTGCGGCGAAACCAGCGCGACAACAGGACTGGATGGCGCGAGGCTTGACGCAAGAGTTTGTCTCTGGCGAACCACCGCGACAATGCCTTGCGGATTATCTTTCTCTGCCAGAGAGTTGGCTACCTCTCTTGAAACAGGATGCGCCTTTTCCGAAACACGGGTAATGAGTTCTTTGGCGTACTTGCTCGCAAGCAGATCAGGCGCGTAAAAAATCGACTCCACATCCCACCCCGCATCCAACGCCTGCCCAATATGGTGGATCCCTTCCACGAGAAACAAACCCGTTTCAAGACGACGCTTTTTCTGACGCAATGAACGGGCTCGCTTCACAAGCTCGTTATTCGCGCTGACGATCAAAGGCTTGCTCATGCTTCACTCACCCGCTACCACGGTCAACTTTCCAACCATGCCCGCCATGAGATGTCCCTGGATCCCACAGACAACGCTATACTCGCCCGGCGCGGACGGAGCAGTGAACGTCAACGTGACCGATTGCCCGGCAGGCACTTTCACCTCCCAATAGATATTCTGCTTATCTTCTTCGTCAAACTCATCGCCCGCATCGGCGCCAAATTTTAGGATGGCAAATTCATGCTCCACCACTCCATTGTTCACCGCGTTGATCGTGATCTCCCGCCCCGCCATAATCGTAAAGGAATTGGGCGTGAATTGAAAGTCGGTCAGGGTTACATCGATGGCGGTGGATGACCCGCCGTCTTTACAGGAGGTCAATAGTACACATACGAGCATTACGGTGATGACCGCATACATTTTCATGGTTCTCTCCGGGAAAGCGATCCGTTAATTCAGGGATAATCGTATGAAAACCGGCGTTGGCGTAAACAATAGACTTTATCCCAATAAACAAAAGTGGCTCTTTGTAGACGCTGAAAAACGCTGATTTCGCTGATGCAAGAAAAGAAAATCTGCGGCTTCCGCATGGATCAGCCTCCCGATGTATTTCGGATAGAGTCTATTGTAATTCAGTTCCGCGCCCTTTAGACGATAGAATATGCTCATGAGCCAATTCTTTGCAGACAATTACCTCGGTCCTGCTTTCGATCTCTTCGGCACAGCCCACCTCGGCGCGTTGACATTTCTCCTTTTCTTGAATCTTTTCCTCGTCCGTTTCAAGAACGCCAGCAACGCGACCAAGAGCAAAATCCGCTGGACACTGGCATTGATTCTGCTGGTCAACGAAGTCGCCTGGCACGCGTGGAATTACGTCGTCGGCAGGTGGACGATCCAGACCATGCTTCCGCTTCACCTGTGCAGTCTGCTGGTGTGGGCAGGCGCGCTGATGCTCATCACAAAAAACTACGCCATCTACGAATTCATGTATTTCCTCGGCATCGGCGGCGCGATTCAGGCATTGATCACTCCTGACCTGGGAATGTATGGCTTCCCACACTTCAGGTTTTTTCAAACGTTCATTTCGCATGGATTGATCATCACCTCCGCAATCTACATGACCGCCGTGGAAGGTTTCCGCCCCACATGGAAATCGATCGTCAGGATAGCGATTTGGATGAACCTCTATGTCGTCGCGATCTATTTCATCAACACAGCCATCGGCAGTAATTATCTGATGATCAACGACAAACCCAACACACCCAGCCTGCTCGATCTGCTCCCCGATTGGCCCCTGTATGTTCTTTACATGGAGGGGATCGGCATCATCATGTGCTTGCTTCTCTATCTTCCTTTCGCCCTTAAAGACTGGCGCAATCAGAATCGTATAAACAAGGATAACGCCTCGCGGCTGGAAAGCATTTCAAAATAAGGTAGAATATCAATCCGCCGGGGCGATGGCGGAATCGGCAGACGCAACGGACTTAAAATCCGTCGGTAGTGATATCGTGAGGGTTCGACCCCCTCTCGCCCCATTTTGTACCTTGCGCTTCTCTCAAAATCAGAGAGGAGCGCAAGTTTTATGTACTCGCAAGCCGAAAAAACGCAACAGACTTTTTTACAGCAAGACGGTTATCTGCCTATTCTTGCAGAGACGTTCATCACTGCCAAACGCGCCGAAGGACTGTCAAAAAGCACGCTGAAATACTATCGTGAAAAGATAGATATTTTCCTCGCGTGGACTGAGGCGCAAGCCGTGACACAGGTACAGGATGTTACCGCCGACCTGTTGCGGCGGTTCTTGTTGACCATGAGCGAACGTCATAACGCAGGCGGCGTACATGGCATTTATCGCGGCGTTCGCGCGTTCTTGCGCTTCATCGAAGCGGAGGAAGTATTGTCAGGCTGGCAGAGTCCGACAAAAAAAGTCAAAGCCCCAAAAGTGGAAGCACAACCGATTGAAGGCGCGTCATTGGAGGATATATCCGCGCTACTCGCCACTTGCGAACGAAGCGAATTTATCGGCGCGAGAGATAACGCTTTACTGCTTGTGCTACTGG
>NZ_DBNHEF010000071.1:0-49527 GCF_057138825.1 Candidatus Defluviilinea gracilis | reverse complement strand
ATGCGCTTCCATAATTCATCGGGAACCT
The DNA here is from genome assembly GCF_057138825.1 of Candidatus Defluviilinea gracilis. NCBI lineage: Bacteria > Bacillati > Chloroflexota > Anaerolineae > Anaerolineales > Candidatus Villigracilaceae > Candidatus Defluviilinea > Candidatus Defluviilinea gracilis. The sequence continues at coordinate 49,499 of NZ_DBNHEF010000071.1, read as the reverse complement.
CCCAGATAGTGGGTAGTGGCGTCTTTTTCTTCATCGTTGGGTTTCCTTTGTTGGCACTGAAATTATATGCCCTCAAAGAGTTTTGAGATAGTTACTAAGTGGGTTTCGGGATCAACAAAACGCTCTGGTTACAAATAAGCCTTTTACGAAAAGAGGCAAACCTCCGGCTCGGAGCGTCCGCCCAACTGGTATTAGTTGACTGCTCTTTTCACGAGCGCGGCAATCTTCGCTTCCTCCGCAGGGGATATCTTCACCAACGCAAAACCAGCCGCCCACATATTGCCATCGTCGAGGCGCGCCGAATCGGTGAGTCCGAACGTGCAATACCGCGAGCCGAACTTACTCCCTGCCTGAAAGAAACACACCACCTTGCCCTCCGCGTTGGCATAGGCGGGCATCCCGTACCAGGTCTTTGGCGTGAGCCCGGGCGCGGCGGCTTTGACGATCTCGTGAATCTTTTTCGCCATCGAACGCTCCGCGTCGTTCATCTTGGCGAACGCCGCAAAGACAGCCTTCTCCATCTCTTCCTTGTTCGCCGCCATCTTCCGCTCTTTGAGAGTCTCCTTCATCGCCGCTATTTCTTCTGCCGATAACCCTGTGGTGGATTTTTTTACAACTTTCTTGGCGCTCATCATGATCTCCTTGTTTAACCTTGCGTCAAAACGAATTTAGTTATATAATAAAGATACTTTATAACAAAGATAATGTCAAGGGTAGCGCTATGGCAAACTCCAAAACAGAATTAAAAAAACGAGCCTTTATGGCAGTCAGGGATTATGGCGTCAACTTAAAGTTATTCCAAAATGCTGTGGATGAAAAGGCGGGTCTCAACACAACCGACACGGAATGTCTTAGGTTGCTGTTTCAAAAAGGCACTGCCACGCCCACTGAAATTGCCAAACATACAGGTCTCACCTCTGGCGCAACCACCGCCATGCTGGACAGACTTGAAAATGCAAAATTAATTGAGCGAAAACCAAACCTCGCTGACAGACGTGGAACTTTAATCACGCCTGCAAAATCAGCCGCAGAAAAAGTGGCGGCATGGTTTCAACCAGCCCGAAACGCCCTGGACGAATTAATTGCGAGTTATTCAGCAGAGGAATTAGAAATCATCTCTGGCATTTTTGAACGATTCGCAAAACTATGGGATGATGAACGCGGGAAGTTGAAAAGAGGATAACCCCCGCACCCCGTATCGCAAAGGTCACTTTGCGCTTCCTGAACCCGAAAGAATCCTCATGCGTTTATTTCTCCTCTAACATTGAACCATGAAGGATCTCCTGCGCGCGCGGATGCTTCGCGTACACGCCGCGATAGGATTCGGGCAGGAGCGCGGCGATCTGGCACATGATCTCATCTGTGGCGTTTTGTAGCGCGGCATCGCGCTCTTTGTTGGGGAGCGGGGAGATGGTGAACGGCTTGCCCCCGGTTAACGTGATGAGCGATTTTCGCAGGCGTTTGAGGTTGCCGACGACAAGTTTGTCCTCCGTGCCTGTGATTCCCACAGGCACGACTGGGAAGCCCGAACGCGCCGCCAGGTAAGCGACGCCCGGCTTGCCTGCGATCAGCGCGCCGGTAGGCGAACGCGTCCCCTCGGGGGCGATGATCAGACACTTGCCTTGCTCCATGAGGGCGATCATTTTCCGAATCGCTTTCAAGTCCGGATTGAAGCGATCTACGAAGATCATGTTCAATGGACCGCTGAGCGCGCGAATCCACCCAACCTTTTCCCATTTTTCCGCCACAGGGATGAACAAGTCCGTGCGGTTGATGGCGAAGTAGACCAATATCAGGTCGAGGAAGCCGATGTGATTCGCCGCAAGGATCATCCCGCCGGTGAGCGGAACATATTGTTTGCCGCGAATTTCAAAACGGCAGATCAGGTTGAGCGCCAGGCGGATAAGCGCTCTAAGTAGACGCAGGATCATGATGGTTCACAAGTTCAAGCAAGCGCGGATGGTTCGCATAAAAGCCGCGGTACGACTCAGGGAGCATCGCGCCGATCTGGCACATGATTTCATCGGTGGCCGCGCGCAGGGCTTGTTCGCGTCCCTTCCCTTTAGGGATTTCAATGCGGATCGGGTCGCCCACTCTGACTACGATCTTCGCGCGCCGGAAGCGCTTCAAGTTTTCCAGAACGACGCGGTCTTCTGTCCCGGTCGCCGCAACTGGCAACACAGGGAATCCGCTTTTGCTGGCGAGAAACGCCACGCCGAGTTTTGCCTCTTGCAATGCTTCGCTCTTTGAGCGCGTGCCCTCCGGCGCGATCACCAGCAAACCGCCCTTTTCCATGCGCGCCAGAATCTCGCGCAACGCGGAAAAATCGGCTTCGAAGCGGTTGAGCCAGATGGCGTTGGCGGCGCGCCCAATGAGACCGAACAACCAGTGGTTCTTGTACTTCTCAGCCACCGGCATGATGATGTCTTCGCGCTCCACCACGCATAGCAGGGCGGCGGTATCCAGCCTGCCGAGGTGGTTCGACGCGCCGATCAAGTTGCCGGGCGGCATTTTTTCCAGCCCGCGCACTTCGATATCGGCGATCAAGTTCATGATGAAACGGATGATGGAACGGATCAGTCTGAATTTCATGCGCCAATTTTACAACAAGCAGGGCAGTCTGGCGGAAAAACGGGCACTGTAAGAGTTACACCGATCGGACTCTACCCGAAGCGGGCAAAGAGACTGGTCTGCGCAGTTTAATTTTCGTAACCGCGCTTGTCCGCGAAAAAAAACCGACCAAGTTCAACTGGTCGGTTTTCATCTTGCTCGATGCAGACAAAAGAAAATCCACGAGGGACGGCGCGCTCCGTGACTGAATCGTTAAATAGATCTCTTGCGAAAGTCATTTTTGCCACAGAAAACACAGATGACCTCTTGCGAAAGTCATTTTCGCCACAGAGAACACAGAGAAAAAGAGCATTTCTCAAGGGTCTCTGTGGTCTCTCCCGAAGAACATCGGGACGATGTGTGGCTAAGCAGGAGACAGTTATGCAAGAGGTCAAATCTTGAAGATCATCACGATGGCGGAGATGAATAGGGCAGGTCATCGCCACAAATAATCGTTCGAACTTTTTTTCCGCGCTGTTTTTTCCGAGCCGTACTTTTCAAACATGCGCTGGAAGACCAGCATATCGCTCGGCGAAATATTGACGATCTCAAACCCCACGTTGAACGTGTTCGGGTCCACGTAATCGGGGCGCGTCCACTTACTGCGCGCAATGAACACCATCGTCTCTTTCTCGGAGATGTCGGGCGTCAGGTCGATCAGCATGTGAAAATCCTTGCCCGGCGGAATATTCTTCGGCGAATCAAGTTTGAACCCGCCCGAACTGATATCCGATAGATAACCGATGGTCTGCTTTGTCGATTCATCCTTAACCTGCATGTAATAGGTAAAGTCGCGGCGATCGATCTTTCTCTTATCTGACATTCTTACTCCTTCTTTCTTTGCAGTATAAATCTGCCTTGAAGTTATGTCAAAAATAAAAATGCGTTTGTAACGCAGACCAAACCATATCTGGCGGCGATGCGCGCCGCGTTCCAACCTGTGGTTGTCAATCGGCTCTCAAAATGTGCGTGACGATCGTCGCCCCCGAGCCGCCGATGTTTTGCGCCATGCCGATTTTTGCCCCATCCACTTGTGTGACGCCACACTCGCCGCGCAATTGCTGGACAACCTCCACGATCTGATAGATTCCCGTCGCGCCGACTGGATGCCCCCGCGCTTTGAGTCCCCCGCGTGTGCAGACGGGTCTTTCCCCGGTCGGGCTGATTCGCCCTTCCAAGCCGAGTCGCACCCCCTGCCCTTTTTCCGCGAACCCGCACGCCTCGAGCGACAGCGCCGCCATGATCGAAAACGCGTCGTGCAGTTCGAACACGTCAATATCCTCGGGTGAAACGTTTGCCATCTCATACGCGCGCTTCGACGATTGATACGCGGCGGATAAAAACAATGGGTCTTTGCGCGAATGTACTGCGATGGTATCTGTCGAAGAGGCGGAACCCGCAATTGTTATCTTCGGCTTTCCATTTAATGAGACCACTTTTTCCGCAGGGACGATGACCACAGCCGCCGCGCCGTCGCCGATGGGAGAGGCGTCGAGCAGATTGATCGGCGTGGCGACCATGCTCGACCTCTCGAATTTTTCGACGCTGATCTTTTCATGCAATCGCGCAAATGGGTTGTGCATGGCATTCGCGTGCGCGTTGATCGAGAACGGTGCGAAATCTTCATGCTTCCAGCCGAACTCGTGCATGTACCGCCGCATGATGAGCGCGTTCAACCCGACGAAGGAGATGCCCTGTTCCAATTCGTAGTCCGCGTCGGCGGCGGTGGCAAGCGCGGAGGTGACGTCGTGTCCCGCTTTGTCGGTCATCTTTTCGACGCCGACCACAAGGGCCGAGTCCGCGTCGTTTGCCGCGACAGCCATAAGGGCGGAACGAAGCGCCGCCGCTCCCGAAGCGCAGGCGGCTTCCACTTTCACCGCTTCCTGTTTCCACAGCCCGATCCAATCCGAAAAGAACGCGCCGAGTTGGTTCTGCCCGCTGATGGTGGAGGAGAGCATGTTGCCGACGAAGAGCGCGTCCACTTGTTCGACGCCCGCGTCTTGCATGGCGGCGAAGGCGGCTTCCCCGCCGATCTCGCGCAGGGATTTGTCCCAATGCTCGCCGATCTGTGTTTGTCCGATTCCTAGAATTGCCACTGGTCGCATGTTTGCCTCAGATGATTTATACTCGTGATGCGTGTTCTCGACGCAGTTGTACTGCGTTGAGGCTGGCGGCACATAGTTCCTGACGGCAGTGCAACTGCCGTCAGATCAGATGATTGAACCCTTGTAATTGTAATCGGAGCGACTCTCACTTGCTATCAAAAATGACGCGGGCGGCATGGAGCCAGAATTTTTTGCTGGCGCTCGAAGGATTCGGCGAGGAAGGGCAGATCGCCTCCTCGTATTTGCGGGCGCATCGAACGTACATCGGCTTTTGGAAAGTGCGGAAAAATGTCGGCGCGTTTTGGACGTTTCTTGGAACGATCCATTTCAACTCACTTTATTATTCGTTGCAAACGAATCCCGCCGACCCGCGCTTGCTGACGTTGTTGATCCATGAGGTGAAGCACCTGCAACAAGGACTCGTCACCGCGCTTTCGGTGTATGGCGAGTTGGAGGCGTGGCAGTTGCAGTTCAGGTTGTATCATCAAAAGACAAACGCAAAGATGCACCCCGTAATCGAAAAACTTTTATCGCTCCCGCTTGGTTGGGATCGTGACGTGTTACAGCAAGCGCGTGTGTTGATGCAGGAATTCGCGGGCAAAGGCTATCGCGCCGATTTGCTCCCGCTGTATCCGCTGGGGAAAGAGATTCGATTTCGTCTGTTTGGGAAGACCCCATGAGCGCGCGCGCAGATATTCTTTTGCTTCTCAATGGAAATAGACTCGCTACGCCTCCCGCGTTTAGCGGGTTGATCCATGTCACAGTGGAGGGATTGCAAAACGAGGGGCTTGCATTGCACGAAGTCCATCACGATGCAATGAAGATGGCGCGCGCGGCGGCGAGTACCTTCAAGTTGACGGGGATGCGGTCTGCAACGTTGCCGCTGGATTTATGCGCTCCTGCCGAGATGCTAGGCGCAGAACTGAATTATTTTGAGGGCGGAGAGTTGATGCTTCCGCAGGTGAGGAGGGCGATCGCTGAAAGCGCGAAAGAGATTAGAGAATTAGAGAATTGGGGATTGGAGACTGGAGATTGGGAGAATTGGAGAATTGGGAGAATTGGGTTGGTGTGTGATGCAATCCGATTAGTGAAGGAAGATGTGGGAAATGAGATCGTCGTTTCGGGGATGATCCCGGGTCCGTATACGTTGTTATTGTATTTGTGCAACCCGAAGAATTTATTTATTGAAATGAAACACGAGCCGCAAGCGGTACTCGATGCCCTCTTTCATCTTTCCTCTTTCCTTGCGAAGATCGGCAACGCGTATCGAAGCGCAGGCGCGGACTTCATCACCATCCACGAGATGGGAGGGTCGCCTGGGTTCATTGGACCGTCGAAGTTCGAGCAGTTTGTCCTGCCCGCGTTGAGGGAGTTGCACGCGAGTCTGCCGAGTCCGCGCGTGTTGTCGGTGTGCGGGAATACAAACAAGTCGGCCGCGGCGTTGGCTGAATCGGGCGCGGAGGCGGTTTCGGTGGATCAGTTGAACGATCTTGCCGCGTCGCGCGAGGTGTTGAAAGATACTCTGCTGTTCGGGAATCTCGATCCTGTTGCGACGCTGTGGAAGGGCGATGAGGCTGAGGTGGCTGAATCAACTCGAAGGGCGAAAGAGGCGGGCGTGGACGCCGTCTGGCCCGGCTGTGATCTCGTCCCATCCACGCCGATCCGAAACGTGAAGGCGATGATGTAGGAAAACGTCCCGCAGGGTGGGCTGAATGCGGTGATGCTTTCGAAAAAACCTGCGGGACGGTTTTCTCCATTGACTTGTAATTTCACGGGCTGTATCATAGATGCGTTGTCACCCAAATGAGGAGAGATGGGCATGGCGAGGAAGCCGAATTCGGCAGGCAAGGCGGCGAAACCCAAGGCTAAAAAAGTTACGAAGCGGGGTGTGTTGACGCGTCGGACAAAGGCGTCAAAAGTCAATTCGACGAAGAAATCAGCCAAAGTTTTGCGTGAATCACACACTATTGAACAGCAACTTGCACAACGCGAAGCCGAGTTGCAGATCATCAACTCCATACAGCAGGGACTCGCCGCGGAGTTGGGCTTCCAAGCGATCGTGGACTTGGTCGGCGATAAGTTGCGCGAAGTGTTCAACACACCCGATTTTGAGATTAGATGGTATGACGAAAAAACCAATTTGCTTCATTTTCTTTATGTTTATGAACATGGGAAGCGTATTGCTATATCACCAGCGAATCCGCCCCCGGGCGGCGTGTTCGATACTCTGCAAAAAACTCGTCAACCTTATGTGCTCAACACTAAGGAGGGAAGGGATAAACTGGCGGCTTATAGGATTCCTAACACAGATGAGGGGAAGTCTGTTGCCTGGATACCCATTATCAGCAGTGACCGCGTATGTGGGCTCATTGGTACTCAAAATTTTGAGCGCGAGAATGCTTTTGGTGAATCTGAAATCCGCCTGCTAACTACGATTGCCGCGTCGCTCGGAACCGCGCTCGAAAACGCCCGTCTCTTCGATGAGACCCAGCGCCTGCTCAAAGAGACCGAACAACGCAACGCCGAACTTGCCATTATTAACAGCGTCCAAACCGCGCTGGCGGCAAAACTGAATATGCAAGGGATCTACAATGTTGTTGGCGATAAGATCCGCGAGATATTCAATGTGCCAAATGTTGTTATCTTCGCCTTCGACCGTCCGTCCAACCGCATGCAAATCCCTTATGGGGGAGATGAAATCTACTCTTTCGATATCAACAAAGTAAAGGATAAGCGATTCTTTGAGTACTTTGATGAAACCAAAAAATCGCTCTTGATCGATCAAAACGTAAAAACGGAGGCGCCCAAATACGGCATTTATAGTTTTGACGACCCTGTCTTATATGACCCAGAAGCCACGTCAACTACAACCTATAGCGAAGGTTCTCTGCTTTTTGTGCCTCTTATTGTGGGAGATGAAGTCAAAGGCATTATCTCTCTCCAGAATCTTGAACGCGAAAATGCGTTCGCTCCATCCGACGTGCGCCTGCTGGAAACCCTCGCCAATTCGATGAGCGTCGCGCTCGAAAGCGCGCGTCTCTTCGACGAGACCCAGCGTCTGCTCAAGGAGACCGAATCGCGCAATGCCGAACTTGCCATTATCAACAGCGTCCAACAAGGATTGGCATCCAAACTGGAGATGCAGGCAATTTACGACCTGGTCGGCGATAAGATGCGCGAGATCTTCGACGCGCAAGGCGCGGGCATCGCGATCATTGACCGCCCTCAAAACCTGGTTCTCCTCAAGTATTTGTTCGAGGACGGGCAGATCTACCGCGACAAGACTTTCCCACTCGGGCAGGGACTGACTTCGTATGTTTTCGAAACCAAAGAGACGCTCTTGATCCAGTCGGATGATGACCGTGAAAAATATCAACACAGGTTCATCTATCCCGGATCGCAGTCCATGTCGAAGTCATGGCTTACCGTTCCGATCCTCATCGGCGGCGAGGTGATCGGCGGACTCAATGTTCAAAATTTTGAGCGCGACCACGCCTTCTCTGAATCGGATGTGCGATTGCTCCAGACGCTGGCTTCCAGTTTGGGCGTGGCTCTCGAAAACGCGCGTCTTTTTGATGAGACTCAACACCTGCTCAAGGAGACCGAATCGCGCAATGCCGAACTTGCCATCATCAACTCGGTGCAGAACGGGCTGGCTTCTGAACTGGATATTGACGCGATCATCCACTTGATCGGAGATGAGATCCGAACGATCTTTAGCGGCGCCGATGTGGAAATCTCGCTGTATAACTCCGTCACGCGCATGATTTCTTTTCCCTACTGGTGGTCTGCAAAAGATGGGATGATTCCCGAAGAGCCGCTCCCCTTGGGGCTGGGTCTGCATTCCAAGTTGATCGAATCGCAACAACCGCTTCTGCTCCGCACGTCTCAGGAAATTTCCGCTCAAGGTCCTGTGATGCCCGAAGGCGTGGCGCTGAGGAAGTCTTTCCTCGGTGTGCCGATCAATTCGGGAAAAAATGTTGTCGGCGCGCTCACCTTGCACGACGCGTTTGTCGACAACCGTTTTACCGATGCCGATATGCGGTTATTGACCACCCTTGCGAATAGCATGAGCGTCGCGCTGGAAAACGCGCGTCTTTTCGATGAAACCCAACGCCTGCTCAAAGAGACCGAACAGCGCGCCGCCGAGCTTGCCACCGTCAACACCGTAACGAACGCGCTGGCGGGCGAACTCAATCTCGAGGCGTTGATCGAACTGACTGGCGAGCAGATCCGCGCCACGTTTCGGGCAGATATTGCCTACGTGGCATTGCTGGATGAAAAGAGTCAAACGGTCAACTTCCCCTATACGTTTGGGGAGGACCTCCGCGCGCTTAACTACGGGGATGGGATCACAAGCCGCATCATTCGGACGGGGAAGCCGATTCTCATCAACGAAGAGTTGGATCGCCAGGCGAGAGAGTTGAGCGGCAGGGTGATCGGGCGGCGGTCGCTGTCTTATTTGGGCGTGCCAATTTTCGTCGGCGGGCGAAGCGTGGGCGTCGTCAGCGTGCAAAGCGCCACAGCGGAGGGGCGCTTCTCCGAAAGCGACCAGCGACTGCTAGGCACCATAGCGGCGAACATCGGCGTGGCTCTGCAAAACGCGCGGCTGTTCGACGATGCCCAGCGAAGCAACCGCGAGATCATCGAGAACCTCGAACAACAGACCGCCACCAGCGAGATTTTGCGCGTCATCGCCGAATCGCCGACGGATATTCAACCGGTCATGGAGGTGATCGCCGAAAACGCCCGCTGGCTCTGCGATTCGACGTTGTCGGCTGTCTATCGCACCGATGGGCAAATGGTCTATGAGGTGGCGATCAGCGATGTGTCAGCCGAAATGCTCGAGACCACGCAGGAAGTCTCCGGGCAATCGTACCCTGCCCGGTTAGATTGGAACAACAGCCTATCCTCCCGCGCTATTCTCAGCCGCTCGGTCCTGCATATACCGGACCTCGTCCACGAGAGTGATCTGCCTGTGATCACGCGCCGCTATGTGGAATCAAAAATTCTCAACAGCGTCTTGTTTGTCCCGATGATCCGCGAAGGCGAGGCAATTGGGTGCATTGGCGTGGGCAAACGCGACGCCATGCCCTTCACTGAAAAACAGACCGCGCTCTTGAAGACCTTTGCCTCGCAGGCGGTGATCGCCATTGAAAATGTGCGTTTATTCAACGAACTGGAACAGCGCAACCGCGAGATTACCGAAAACCTTGAACAGCAGACCGCCACCAGCGAAATCCTGCATGTGATGGCAAGTTCTCCCACCAGCATCCAACCTGTGCTCGATGCGATCACAGAGAATGCGGTGAAACTGCTGGGCGGCGATTTTGGGAACCTTTATCAAACCGATGGCAAACTCGTTTACGAGACGGCGCAATATAACTTTCCGCCGGAAGCGGTGGCAGAAGCAAAACGCTCCTATCCCGCGCCGCTCATCAGGGATCGATTGTCGTCGCGCGCCATTCTGGATCGCGCTGTTGCGCACCTCCCCGATATGCAGAACCATCCCGACCTGCCCGAAGTGACGCGGCGCTACACCAAATCGCTTAACATGCAATGCGTGGTCATGGTGCCTCTCATGCGCGAGGGAGAGGCGATCGGGAGCCTGGGTATCGGCAAACATGACCCGGCGCCGTTCACTGAAAAACAGATCGCGCTGTTGCAGACTTTTGCCTCGCAGGCGGTGATCGCCATTGAGAACGTGCGGTTGTTCAATGAACTGCAAGACCGCAACTTGAAAATCTCTGAAAACTTGAAACGCCAGACCGCCACCAGCGAAGTGTTGGGGGTGATTGCCGGGTCGCCGATGGACGATCAGCCGGTCTTTGATGCGATCATCGAGCGGGCGGTCAAACTCTGCCGCGGCAACGGCGGATATATTGCCCGCGTAGCCGATGGGATGATTCACTTTGCCGCGGGGCATAATCAAATTAAACCTGTTTCGGCGCGGGACATTCTCGACGGTTTCCCCATCAAGTTGGAAGGTCACGACGAACCCAGCACTCTGTTGAATATCATCAAGGATCGCACAACGCTTCACGTGGAGGATTTGAGGAACGACCCGCGCGTGACGCCCAAGAACCGGGAGGATGCCGCGCGTTGGGGGTTGGGCAGTACGTTGTGGGTGCCTCTCTTGAAGGACAACAAAGGTATTGGCGCGATCGTCATCGGCAGGGACGAAGTCCGCCCGTTTAGCGATGATGAAATCGCGCTCGTGAAGACCTTTGCCAGCCAGGCGGTGATTGCCATCGAGAACGTGCGCCTGTTCACGGAAACCCAGCGCCTGCTCAAAGAGACCGAACAACGCGCCGCCGAACTCGCCATCCTCAACAGTGTGGGCGACGCGATGGGGAAAACGTTCGATTTGAAATCAGTGGCGCATATCGTCGGCGAAAAAGTGCGCGGCATCTTCAGGGCAGAAGTGGTGGATATTTTGCTCTTCAACCCCGATACGCGGGTGGTTAGCCTGGTATATAGCTTTTGCGACGATGAATATTATGAGAATGAACCGCCCTGGGAACTGGGGGAGGGCTTGACGTCGAAGATCATCCTTACGCGCCAGCCGTTGTTGCTTCATACCGCCGTCGAAATGGACGAGCAGGGCGCCGCGGCATACGTCACTGCGCCGGCGGGAGAACGCGATCCCGAATCGTATATGGGAGTGCCGATCCTCGTCGGCGACAAGGTGCTGGGTGTTGTGGATGTGCAGAGTTACCGCGCAGATGCGTTCACCGAAGATAACGTGCGTTTGCTCTCCACGCTCGCATCCAACATGGGCGTGGCAATCGAGAATGCCCGTCTTTTCGATGAGGCGCAGGAAGCGCGCGCCGCCGCCGAGCAAGCCAACGAGGCAAAGAGTTCCTTCCTTGCCACCATGAGTCATGAGATTCGCACGCCAATGAACGCGGTGATCGGCATGAGCGGTCTGTTGTTGGATACAAACCTCGATCACGAACAAGAGGATTATGCCGAAACGATCCGCAACTCGGGCGATGCCTTGCTGACCATCATCAACGATATTTTGGATTTCAGCAAGATCGAAGCCGGGCGCATGGATATTGAAAGTCGTCCGTTCGACCTGCGCGAGTGCGTCGAATCCGCGCTGGATCTGGTTTCCGTTCGCGCCGTGGAGAAAGGGCTGGACATTGCCTACATGATGGAGGATGACGCGCCTGCCGCGATCTATGGCGATGAGACGCGCCTACGCCAGATCCTGCTCAACCTGTTTAGCAACGCGGTGAAATTTACCGAGAAGGGCGAAGTGGTTCTCACAGTTTCACGTGATCGAAACTTGAAACCTGACAGCCTGAAACTTGAAACACTGATTTTCACCGTCCGCGATACGGGCATCGGTCTTTCCGAAGATGGCATGAGCCGACTCTTCGAATCCTTCTCTCAAGCCGATTCCTCGACGACCCGAAAATACGGCGGCACGGGGCTGGGACTTGCCATCAGCAAACGCCTCGCCGAGATGATGGGCGGCACGATGTGGGTGGAAAGCGGGGGGGCGGGCAAAGGCTCCGCATTCTCCTTCACCATTCGCGGCGAGGCGGCAGAATTGCCCAACAATGCCGAGCGCGAATATAACGGCGTCCAACCTGAGTTGCAGGGCAAGCGCGCGCTTGTTGTGGACGATAACGAGACGAATAGAAAAATCATGCATGCGCAGACATCCAAGTGGGGGATGTCTGCGCGCGAAACCGGGTCGGCAACCGAAGCCTTGCAATGGCTCCGGGACGGCGCGGTATTCGATCTCATTATCCTGGACATGCGCATGCCCGATGTGGACGGCGTCGAACTGGCGAAGCGCATCCGCCTGACCGGCGTGAAAACTCCCATGGTGTTGTTCAGCTCGCTTGGTCGGCGTGAAGCGGGGGTGGATGAAAGTCTGTTCGCGGCATACCTGACCAAGCCGATCAAACAATCCCAGTTGTTCGATACGCTCGTCGGTATTTTTGTGGGCGCCAAACCGCGCGAGCAAAAGACGATCACCGGGCGCTTCAAACTCGACCTTGATTTTGCTTCGCGCAACCCGTTGAAGATCCTACTGGCTGAAGACAACGCCGTGAACCAAAAGCTGGCGTTGCGCCTGCTCGAGCAAATGGGCTATCGCGCCGATGTGGCGTCGAATGGGTTAGAAGCAGTAGAGTCTGTGGCGCGCCAGAAATACGATGTGATCCTGATGGATGTGCAGATGCCCGAAATGGATGGCTTGGAAGCGACGCGTCAGATCGTGACGAATTGGTCGCGCAACCATCCGCGTATCATTGGTTTAACGGCGAACGCCCTCGAAGGCGACCGCGAGATGTGCCTTGCCGCCGGTATGGCAGATTACATTTCAAAGCCCATTCGCGTGGAGGAGCTGGTTGCCGCATTGGAGAGGGCGAGGGTGGAGCACGGAGGGCGGGCTTGAGCCCGCTGGGATGAAATGCGCGTTTCAGTCCTGAAGAATACGCGGCAGTTTTTCTCTCTCTGTTCATCAGCGTGAATCAGCGTTCACGCCGCACTGGCGCTCGGCGCAAGCGTCTGCGTCCTGTTCGGAAACACATAAATTGGTTTACCGTAGTAACGACTTCAGCGTTTTTTGTAGCGAAAAGGCGACCGAAGTCGCCACTACGATCTCAGGCAATCATGGTTACTCAGAATAAAAATTATTTCCGATAGAGTCTATGGCGTACCATCACTCACATAACTTTGCGAGCTACGCACAACGAGGAGAAATGCGATGGCAGGAAAACAATCAAGCAAGCCGAAGAAAAACAGGAAGACCAACGAAGTTCAACCCGCGCCGCAGCAAGCCGCGCCCGGCGGCTGGATGACGCATCCAATCTTTGGAATAGCAAACCCCCGTTCTGAACAGCGCCGTATGCCCTGGTTCGGCTGGCTGGGGTTGGCGATCATGATCCTCGCTGAGATATTCCTCACGCCGGGCGACCATCCGCTTGCGCTGGCGTTCACGCCCATCATGTGGAGCGGCTACATCCTGTTCGTGGACGGTTGGATCTGGCAAAGACACGGCGATTCGTATTTCATCGAGCGGCGGCGCGAATTCCCCATGTTGTTTTTGATCTCGATCCTGCTATGGTCGATGTTCGAAGTGATCAACTTCAAAACAAGGACCTGGCATTACGACAATATTCCCTCCGTGGGCATGCGTGAATTCCTCGGCGCGTGGGCATATGGGACGATCATCCCCGCCTTGTTCCGCACCTGGGATTTTTTCGCCACCTTGAAGATGTTCGAGAAAGCCCCGGCTCGCCATGTCAAAGTGACGCCGTTCAAGTTGGCGTTTTCTTTTATTTTCGGGGTTGCCTGCATCAGCATCCCGTTGTTGATGTCTGATTATTGGGCGAATTTTCTCATCCCGTGCATCTGGCTGGGGTTCATCTTCCTCGTCGAACCCATCAATTATCTGCTCAATATCCCGCGCATTTCCATTTTCCGCCAGTTGGAAATGGGGAACTCCAAATCGCTTTGGCAGTTGCTTGTGGCAGGCTTGTTTTGCGGCGTGATCTGGGAATCGTTCAACGCGGAGGCTGTGCGCGCGGGCGGGCTGGTGTGGGTTTATACCCTCAATCAATTTTGGGTCGATCTGGGATTTGGGATCTACCCGATCCGGAACGATTCGATGCCGCTGATGGGTTTTGGCGGGTACCCTCCATTCATCTGGGAGAATTTTGTCATGTATGAGTTGATCAAATACGCCATGCAAGGCAACAAGATGTGGAAGACCCCCGGCCAACATCATCCAGATGATGGGTTGCCGACGGAGTAAAAAGATCAAGCGTTGTAAATCCTAACCGTTGAATACCAATGCTCACAAGGTGATCGATGGAAGAGTCCGCTGAATTTGCGATCAAAGAAACCCTGCATACCAGCGCGCGCACAAGGGTCTATCGCGCCGCGCGCCGTTCCGATGGCAAGCCGGTGGTGTTGAAGACCCTCCATGGCGCGAGGATCACGCCCGAACTTCTGGCGAGGTTTCGTCAGGAATACGAGATCAACGCCTTGCTCAACCCGGTTGCCGGGGTGAGCGAAGTCCACAAGTTCGATACCTCTGGAACCCCGACCATCGTGATGGAGGACATCGAGGGCGATACGTTGAGTCAAACAGCCAAGCCAATCCGCGACTTGACCGAGTTCCTCAAGATTGCCATCGCAGTGACAGACGCGCTCGGGCAGATCCATGCGCGCCAGATCATTCATAAAGATATCAATCCATCCAACATCATTTACAACCCGAATACGGGGAACGTCAAGATCATCGACTTCGGGCTTTCCACATTGCTACCGCGCGAAACGGTTGCGCAAGTCAATGTCAACGTGCTGGAAGGGACGATTGCCTATATTTCGCCGGAGCAAACCGGGCGCATCAATCGACCCGTAGATTACCGCGCGGATTTTTATTCCCTGGGCGCCACGTTGTACGAATTGCTGGGCGGCGTTCGTCCCTTTGAAGAAACAGACCCGCTGTCTCTCATCCACAGCCACCTGGCAAAGCAACCTGTTCCGGTCAGCGCGGTCAACCCTGCGGTCCCGTCGCCTCTATCGGATATCATCATGAAATTGCTGGCAAAGAACGCGGCCGACCGGTACCAGTCCGCCTTTGGGTTGAAGGCAGACTGGATCGAATGTCAGCGTCAATGGCAGGCTGGCGGCGCGATTCGTGAATTTCCCCTCGGGCAAAACGATGTATCAGACCGATTCCAGGTTTCGCAAACGTTGCACGGGAGGGAAGATGAACTACGCCAATTATTGAGCGCATTCGAAAACGCGCGGCGCGGTTCGGCTGAGGTGGTCTTGATCGCGGGCGAAGCGGGCATGGGGAAGACCAACCTGGTTCATGAACTACAAATTCCCATCGCCCGCCAGAATGGAATATTCATTAGCGGCAAATACGCCCATTCTCCCAACCCCACGCCTTATTCAGGGCTGGTAGACGCCCTCCGCGCGCTCATTCGACAACTTCTCTCTGAAAGCGAGGCAAGCCTGGCTTCTGCCCGCCAAAAGATCAACGAAGCCATCGGCGTAAACGGGCAGGTGATTCTCAACCTGATACCGGAGGCTGAGCATGTTCTCAGACCGCAACCGCCCCTGCAATCCCTTTCTCCCGAGGAGGAACAAAATCGATTTAACCTTACCCTGCAGAACTTTCTCGAGTCGTTTTTGAATTCCGAACGCCCGCTGATCTTGTTTTTCGACGACATTCACTGGGCAGATGTCGCCTCCAGCTCCTTCCTTCAGCGCTTTGCGGCGTCTGCCAACCTGCATCATGTGATGGTGATCGCCTCGGTTCGCAACAGCGCGATCACCTCGGATCACCCATTACACGGGCTCCTTCAAAAATTTATCGATGAAGGCAACACCGTCACGCAAATCGATCTCAACCCTCTGCGCGTCGACGAAGTGAACCGCCTGCTTGCCCAATCCCTTCACTGCCCGTTGGACAACTCGTTGGCGCTTGCCGAAGTGATACAAGCCAAGACAGGTGGCAATCCGTTTTTTATCAATGAATTCTTGCGAGGCAGTCACAGCGACGGACTGATCCGATTGAACCTGGAGCGCGGCGGCTGGGATTGGGATCTTCAAGGCATTCAAGCGCGGCAACTCACCGACAACGTCCTCGAAGTCATGGCGGAAAAAATTAATGAGTTGCCTGATGATACGCGCCGCATGTTGGAATTCGCCGCCTGTATCGGATACGAATTCGACCTCTCCACCCTAGCCGCGCTTTCGAATCAACCCCAGCCTGAAACTGCCTCTGCCCTGCGGCCTTCCCTGCGCTCCGGCCTGGTCGTCCCCCTAACCCCAAATTACCTGATCGCCGAACAGGCAGAAACCGAATCTGACGCGCGATACGCCTTTGCTCACGCGGGCATTCAGCAAGGGGTTTACGAAGCCATCCCGCAGGCGGGAAGAACATCCATCCACTGGAGGGTGGGTCAACGCCTGCTACAAAGCAGTTCCGCCACAGAACGCGAACAGACGGTCTTCGGGCTGGTGAATCAGCTGAACCTGGGGGCTGGGATGGCTGACACCCAGGAGGATTACCTGGAATTGATCCGCCTGAACTTGCTGGCAGGGCAAAAGGCGCAAGCAACCGCCGCGCATGATATTGCCTATCATTACCTGAAGACCGGCGTCGGCTTACTTGAACATATCCCAGCCCATTGGCGGGAACAATATTCGCTCGCCTTCAACGTACATGTTGCCTGCGCTGAAGCGGCATATTTGACCGGTGACCTCGAGGAAAAAAACCGTCTTGTGAGCGCCCTGCTTGCCCATGCCAACCCCGGGCTCGATCAATCCCGCGCTCACGAGATCGATATGCGCGCCTATCTTGCGCGCGATGAACGCACCTCAGCCGTGCGCGCCGGACTTGAAGCCTTGCGGTGTCTTGGGGTGATCCTTCCGTTAAAACCCAACACATTCCAGATTCTGGCGGCTTTGCTCAGGGTGCGTTTCCTGCTCTCGCGCAAATCGAAAGCCGAGTTGCTTCAACTCCCCGAATTGGACGATGAACGCGTCGAGCGAATTTTCTGGATCGTGCGTATTATCTTCTCCCCGGCGTATACGAACATTCCAACCCTCCTCCCGTTGTTATTCCTCAAAACTGTGGAACTCAGCCTCAAGCATGGCAATGGCTCCATCTCCGGGTTTGCCTTTGTGGGATATGGCTTTTTGCTCACAGTGGCATTGGGGGATATCAAAGGAGGCAGCGAGTTTGGCGCGATCGGTCTACAACTTGCCGATGCGCTGGATGTGGAGAAGGAGCGATGCGCCGCAAAAGGATTGCATGCCACCGTGCTTCAATTTTGGACGGAGCCTTTGCGAAACACTCTCAGCCTTCTTATGGATTCATACCGGGCAAGCCTGAACCTGGTGGGAGATTATGCCCAAGCCAGCAACAGCGCATTGATCTACGTTTACCATTCCTATTGGGCGGGATGCAAATTATATGAGTTGGAACAGGAAATGAGCGCGTTTAGCGGCAGAATCAAGCAGATGCGCCAATCGTCCAACCTCAATCACGTTGGGTTTCACCATCAAGTGGTCTTGAACCTCATGGGAAAATCTGCCGACCCGCGCAAGATCGTTGGCGCCGCCTACGATGCCGAGAGCCAACTGCCCGAACAGATCGCAAAGAACAATCGAAGCATCGTCATGAACATTTATATGTATACGATGTATCTGAATTTTTTGTTCGGGGACTATCAATCTGCCCTTGGATATTCAGCCTCTTGCAAAGAGTTTTTGGATGGCGGCGCGGGCGCGTATACATCGTTTATGTATCCGTTCTTTGATTCTCTCGCGCGTCTCGCTTTGTGGAACGACGCCACGCCTGCTGAAAAGGAACACTGGCTGAAGATCATAACCGCCAATCAAAAAAATTCTAAGAAGTGGGCGGCATTTGCCCCCGAAAATCACCAGCATAAATATTTGTTGGTCGAGGCGGAACTGGCGCGCGCGCGCGGCGACACCGGCAAGGCGCGCGAACTGTACGATGAGTCGATTGCGCTGGCAAAACAGAATTTATTTTTGAATGAAGAGGCGCTGGCGCGCGAGTTGGCGGGCAAATTCCATCTTGAGCGCGGTTTGCATGAACTGGCTGGTCATTACCTCGGTCAGGCGGTTCGCGCCTACCACGAGTGGGGCGCCTTCGCCAAAGTGAAGCATCTCGAAGAAGCGTATCCGCAATTTTTTTCAAGAGCGGAGGCTGGCGCTGGGCTCTCCTCTTCAGTGATTACATCGTCGACAAACACCGACGGCGCGGCCGCCATCGATTTCGCCAGCCTGATGAAGGCGACGCAGGCGCTTTCCAGCGAGATCGTGCTGGAAAAATTGTTCGCTTCCCTGTTGGAAGCCGCGATCGAAAACGCCGGGGCAGAGAAGGGCTGGCTACTGCGAGAACAAGCCGCAATGTGGATGATCGAGGCGCAAGGGGTGCGAGGCAACGTCCGCGTGCTGGCCGAGTCGCCCGCGCATCCGCAAGACTTGCCCGTTTCCATCCTCAGCTACGTTGCCCGCACGCAAGAAACCGTGGTGCTCGATGATGCCGCGCGGAGCGGTCAGTTCGCGCGAGACCCTTATCTCATTGCGCACAAACCCAAGTCGATCTTGTGCGTGCCGATGTTGAATCAGGGAAAATTATCGGGCTTGCTGTATCTTGAAAATAACCTGACGACGAACGCGTTCACCCCGGAACGCCTGGAGGTGATCCGCGTGCTTGCCTCGCAAGCCGCGATCTCGTTCGATAACGCGCGGTTGTACGGCGACCTCAGGCGGAACGAGGAGAAATATCGCGCGTTGTTCGAGAATTCGCGCGACGCCATTTTTGTGATCACGGCGAATGCCGACATCGTGGATGTCAACCAGGCAACGCTCGACCTGTTCGGGTATACGCGCGACGAACTGCTGAAACTTGGGATGGCGGAGATCGGCGTGACCGAGGAACAGTTTGCCGGGTTCCAAGACCTGATCGGCGCGCAGGGTTCGGTGCGCGACTTTGAGGTAAACCTGACGCGCAAAGACGGTGTCGTGATGGAATGCCTGCTGACCGCCACACTCCGCCGCGACGATGATGGCGCGCCCAACTCGTATCAAGGTATTTTGCGCGACATCACCGAACGCAAACGAGCGGCGCGTATGCTTGAAGCATACAGTCACAACCTTGAGCAAATGGTCGAGGAGCGCACAACCGAAGCGCGCCGCGCCCGCCAGGACGCAGAAGCCGCCAACGCGGCGAAATCCATCTTCCTCGCCAGCATGAGTCATGAGATCCGCACGCCGATGAACGGCATCATCGGCATGACCGGGCTGTTGCTCGGCACCGAACTTACCAACCAACAGCGCGATTTTGCCGAGGTGATTCGCGCCAGCGGCGAAACCCTGCTGACCATCATCAACGACATCCTCGATTTTAGCAAGATCGAATCGGGCAAAATGGAACTCGAGAACCAGCCGTTCAACCTGCGCGAATGTATCGACAGCGCGCTCGACCTCGTCGTCACCCGCGCGGCGGAACATCACCTCGACCTTGCCTGCATCCTCGAAGAGGATGTGCCGCCGGCGGTCTTCGGCGACGTGACGCGCCTGCGACAGGTGTTGTTGAACTTGCTGGGCAACGCGGTGAAGTTTACCGAGAGCGGGGAGGTGGTGGTGACCGTGAAGGTGGACAAAGCGATAAGCCAACAGAACGACTCGGAGCGTATCTCGCCTGTTTCCGCGTCTACGGTTGCGCTCCAATTCACTGTCCGCGATACGGGCATCGGCATTCCCCAAGACCGCATGAGCCGTTTATTCGAATCGTTCACGCAGGTGGATGCGTCGACCACGCGCAAATATGGCGGCACCGGGCTGGGGTTGGCGATCAGCCAGCGGCTGGTCGAATTGATGGGCGGAAGCGTGTGGGTCGAGAGTGAGGGCATTCCCGGCCAAGGTTCGTCCTTTCACTTCGCCATCCACGTCGAGCCGGCGGAGAGGGTTCGCACCGCGGCAAACCCGCGCGAGGATCGGCATCTTCTGGAGGGGAAACGCGCGCTCATTGTGGATGATAACCTCACGAACCGACGCATCCTGAAATTGCAGTTCGAAAAATGGGGCATGCTCGCGCAAGACACCGAATTCCCGCGCGATGCGCTTGCCATCCTCGAACGCGGCGAACCGTTCGACCTGATCGTGCTCGATATGTTCATGCCCGAGATGGACGGCGCCATGCTGGCCGGTGAAATTCGCAAACACAACGTGTCCATCCCGCTGCTTCTTTTTTCATCGATGGCGCAAAGCGAACTGGGGGAATACAGGACTTTGTTCAACGCCTTCCTCGCCAAACCGATCAAGCCCTCGCTTCTTTTCGACGTGCTGGCTGGTCTCTTTGACCCCAGCCGACTCGCCCCGGTCAGCGCCCCCAAAACCTCCGCCTTCGACATGGAAATGGCGTCCCGTCATCCATTGCGCATCCTCATCGCGGAGGATAATGCCGTCAATCAAAAACTCGCCATCCGCATGTTGGAGCAGATGGGCTATCGCGCCGACCTCGCCTCGAATGGACTCGAAGCCATCGAAGCGATTACGCGCCAGCCCTACGACGTGATTCTCATGGATGTGCAAATGCCCGAAATGGACGGACTCGACGCCACGCGAAAGATCCGTATGATCCAAACGGTTGCCCAACCTCGCATCGTTGCCATGACCGCCAATGCCATGCAAGGCGATCGTGAATTATGCCTCGCCGCCGGCATGGACGATTACATCTCCAAACCGATCCGCGCGAATGAACTTGTTGAGTCGTTGATGAGGGCGGGGAGCCATGCGTAGCCCGGTGGGCATGGGGATGCGTGAACATATTCATCCCTGTGTGCATGCTCACTTGCTCGCTTGCTCATTTGCTCACTTGCCCACTTGCTCACTTGCCCACTTGCTCATTTGCTCATTTGCTCACTTGCCCACTTGCTCATTTGCCCACTTGCTCACTTGCCCACTTGCTCACTTGCTCATTTGCTCCCCTGTACACCCGTTTCCCTGTATACTTGCGCGCAGGCACTTAACCAAAGGAAACCAATCATGCCCGTCATTGACCGCACAACCTTCGACGAACTCAAGCAAATCTCCGGCGCGGAATTTATCAACGAATTGATCGACACGTTTCTAGACGATGCGCCGCGCTTGTTCGATGAGTTGAAATCTGGACTGGCAGAGGGGAATGCCGATTCGTTCCGTCGCGCGGCGCACTCGTTGAAGTCGAATGCGGCGACGTTTGGAGCAAATCGACTGGCGGAGTTGGCGAACGTGTTGGAGGGGATCGGGCGGGAGAACCGGCTGGGGGAAACGGGAGACAGGCTGAACGTCCTGAATGAAGCGTTGGGATCCGCCTGCGATGAATTGCGAGGGCTAAAGTCATGAGCGCCACGCACGAGCCCGGTCGCATGTTGATCGTGGACGATAACCGCGTTAACCGGCTATTGCTCACTCATGCGCTGGAACAGAATGGGCATCACGTATACACAGCCGAGAACGGCAAGATCGCCATGGAGATGTTGCGCGAGAAGTTGTACGATGTGATCCTGTTGGATATCGATATGCCCGTGATGAATGGCTTCGAAGTGTTGGAAGCCCTGTTAAGCGACAACGAACTGCGCGACCTGCCGGTGGTGATGACCTCGGCATCGGATGAGCTTGACCGCGTGGTGAAGTGCATCGAAATGGGCGCGGAGGATTATCTCGTCAAGCCGTTAAACCCGATCCTTCTGCGGGCGCGCGTCAACGCCAGCCTTGAGAAGAAGCGACTGCGCGACCAACAGCGAAAACTGTTTCGCACGTTTGCCACACCCGAGGTGGCGGAGCAACTCTTGCGCGAAGGGTTTTCACTCGGCGGAAAATATGTGACGGCTTCGGTGATGTTCGCCGATATCCGTTCGTTCACCTCTCTCAGCGAAAAACAGGAACCGACCGAGACCATCGAACTGCTCAACAATTATTTTGCGTTGATGTTCGACGCGATCACCAGTCACCATGGGACGGTGAACCAAATGGAAGGCGACGGGATGATGGCGATCTTCGGCGCCCCGGTCTTTCATGAGCGTCACCACGACCACGCGGTGCGCGCCGCGCTCGAAATGATCGACCTGCTGAATGTGTTCAACGAGCAACGCGCCGCGCAGGGCAGAGGGCAGATCAAGATCGGCATCGGCATTGCCACCGGGCGAGTCATTGCGGGGTACACCGGCACACAACATCGCGCCACCTACACGTGCGTCGGCGATACGGTCAACATTGCGGCGCGTATTGAAAAGCACACGAAAGCCGCCCAGCGCCCGATCTTGATCGATCGCGCCACGCGCGACGGTTTGAGCGAAGATTTCAAGACTGAGGATCTTGGTGATGTGATGTTTGCGGGCAAGGAACAAGCCATCAAGATTTTTTCCGTGAGCGCGTGATTTGTTCTTAGGCAACGACTTCGCACAGCCATGGAAATCACCACCCCGTAACTTGACGCGCCCTCTTGGATGTGCTACCATCCCCGAAACTTTGTTCTGTGTTTCAGGAGAAGATTATGTTGAGAATGAAGCGAGGCGCGATGATCGCCTCCATAACAGTGATCGGCGCGATGTTGCTCACGGCGTGTCGACAACCGTTTTCCACGCCGGTGTCTGTCACCAGCACGGCGATTGATACGAGTAATTTATTCGAAACCCTCGGCACTCCGGTTGCCAGCCCCACCGGGCTGGGAGGCGTTCAGCAGGCAACCACACAAACCGCGCAAAGTATCGACCCGAATTTGTTGAACACTGCCACACCGGGCGGCGTCGCAGAAACCGCCACATTGACTCCATTCGTGCAGTTGCCATCCAACCCCACTGCGACACCCACAACGACTCTCGCCCTCCCCAGCGGGCCGACCAGCACGCCTCAACCGCAGGTTCCGCCCGGTTCGCATCCTTCCACGTATGCCCTCAAAAGCGAGGAATTCCCATTCTGCATCGCGCGCCGCTACGGGATCGATCCCGCGGCGTTGCTGGCGGCAAGCAACCTCTCCAGCCCGGATATTTATTACGCGGGCTTGGTCTTGACCATCCCATCGGGTCCGGCTTGGTCCGAAGCCGATTTGGGCCCGCGTTCGTTGCGCGCGCATCCCGGTTCCTATGTGGTGACCGGCAATGCCGATACAACCGTGTTTGGAGTGGCGTGTAAATTCGGCGATGTAACGCCGGACGCCATCGTCGCCGCCAATGGCGGGCTTACCCTCAATTCTACGCTGGCGGCTGGTCAGAGTTTGAGCATTCCATAATTCAACGCTTTAAGTAAAATACGATTAACCTCAGGACTTACGCAGTTGGCGGGCAGTTCGATTTGCCAGGCAAATCGTGCCGCCGCCGCAGTGCAACTACGGCGCAACAGGTTCAACTGCGTAAGTCCTAATCCTTTAAAACGCTGATTGACGCTGAGAGAGTAGCATCAGCGTTTTCTGCATGAATCAGGGTCTTATTCATTTTCAAGCGAGTCGTATTTCTTTTATAATGCGATCATCACGATCTGAGGAAACTTACATGACCTTTGAACTCATCAAATCGGAAACTTTATTGCAAGGGCGCGTCTTCCGCATCCGCCGCGACACACTCAAAACTCCCGATGGACGCGAAACCAAATTCGAGATCATCGAACATGGCGGTTCGGTGGTCGTCATCCCGGTGGATGAACATGGAGACATGTATTTCGTGCGGCAATATCGTCACGCCGCGGGGATGGATCTGCTCGAACTCCCGGCTGGCACGCGCGATGGTGACGAACCATACGAAGAATGCGCCGCCCGCGAGATCCGCGAAGAGACCGGCATGGAAGCGGGGAAATTGCAAAAGGTGGGGGAGTTCTTCCTTGCCCCCGGCTATTCCTCCGAATTTATGGAAGTGTATCTAGCCACCGACTTAAAGCACAACCCGCTGGAGGCTGATGAAGATGAATTCCTGTCGGTCGAGAAATATCCGGTGCGACAAGCCATCGAAATGGCGGAGCGCGGCGAAATGCCCGATGCCAAGTCGCTGGCGGCGCTGTTGATGGCTAAACCCTATTTGAATTTGTAGATTCATCCCTCTGATACAATCGCATCATGAAGCCAATTTCATCCACTGAAGAACGCGTCTGGGCTGTGCTGGCGCATCTTTCCGCGCTGGTGATGGGCATGGGACTCATCCTGCCGATCATCGGCTGGGCGGAGCAAAGGCGGAAATCAAAATTTATCGCGTATCAGTGTTTGCAGGCATTGGGGTATCAGACGCTTGGGTATACGATCTGGCTTCTAGGCTATTTGCTGTTCATTACCGTCATCATTGTTTTAATGATGATCGTTGCGATGGTCAGCCCGAAAGACGGAGATGCGTTTGCGGCGTCACTCGTCGGCTTCAATATCTTCTTTTTCGTTTTTGTCATTGGCTCTCTCGGAGTTTATCTTCTCCTGCCGATCATCGCCGCTGTTGCGTGCGGCATGGGAAAAGATTTTCGATACCCGATCATGGGCAAGCGGCTGGCGAAGTATCTTGAATACAATGCCGAAAGCGAGAACGGGCTGAACGAAGATCACGAAGACCGCTGGGTCGCCGCGGCGGGACATTTCAGCGTGATCCTCGCGTTTTGGGGATTGCTCGCCCCAATCACCGCGTGGATTCTGCAAGGCAAACGAAGCGCGTGGCTGAAGTTCCAATCCGCGCAGGCGATTGCGCTTCATGCGTCTGTGCTTATTCTTGGAATTATTGCCGGTATGTTTTACATGGTTGGCATGGTCGCCTTCATCGCGCTCACTGGCTTCGACCCAGAGTCAGTCGCGAATTCATCTGCGGGACTCATGGGCTTGGTGGTCATGTTCGGTTCGATGATTGTCGCGCTGTTGATCGCGCTTCTCGTTCCGCTATTTCACATTGCAGGGCAGTGGGCTGGCTATCGCGTGTTGAAAGGCGATGATTATTGGTATCCGATTATCGGGAAACTGATTGCGCGCGTCATCCCCCCGAAAGAACATTGGGACGATGTGAGTGGAGCGAAGAATCTCCCAGCCCGCGAGGAAGACCCTTCGCTACGCTCAGGGTGACATTCCGAGGAGAGTTATGAAAATTCTTATCGCAACAGACATGGAAGGGATCACCGGCGTCACCACGTGGGATCAGGTCACGCCGGGACATGCAGAGTATGCGCGTTTTCGCAGACTCATGACACAAGATGTGAATGCCGCCATCCGCGGCGCGTTCGATGCCGGCGCGGATGAAGTCATCGTTGCCGATGGGCATTGGAATGGCTCGAATATCCTCATCGAGGAACTCGACCCGCGCGCGAAATTGAACACCGGTTCGCCGAGTCCGCTTTCGATGATGCAGGGCATTGATGAAAGTGTGGACGGTGTTTTCTTCGTCGGCTATCACGGGCGCAACGGTTTGCAAAACGCGGTGCTTGATCACACGTGGTCATCGAAGACCGTTGCGAATCTTTGGCTCAATGAAATCCTCACCGGCGAATATGGTTTGAATGCCGCGCTCGCCGGTCACTTTGGCGTGCCGGTCATCATGGTTTCTGGCGACCAGACTGCCTGCGCCGAAGTGGAAAACTTGCTCGGCGATGTGGAACGCGCTGTTGTCAAACAGGCGACGGGGCGATATGCGGCGGAATGTTTGCCCGCGCAAGCGACTCACGATCTCATCTTTATGTCTGCCGCGCGGGCGGTGACGCGGCTGGCGGAGGGCGACTCGCCTGACCCGTTCGTGTTGGATTCTCCGATTCGCGCCACAGTGGAATTTTTCACCTCCGACATGGCGGATCGCGCCGCGCTTATGCCTGCCACACAACGCGAAGAGACTCGCGTCTCGTTGACCGGGCAGGATATGGTCACGGTCTATCGCGGTTTCCGCGCGATGGTGACGCTGGCACTGTCTAGTTAACTGATGCTGAGCAGTTGAAGTTGATTTGTCTGGTAATGCGATATTTTGCCTATTAACCAATACATCTAACAATAAACAAGATATGGATTCTTGCCATAAAGCCAATCCCGAAGGGATGGTAGGATTCTAAAAACGGCAAATGGGTCTCCAAATCCCGAAGGCGTCGCGTGGCGCCGTGGCGACAGATGACATAAATTTTCCTCTTCTGGCACCCCTTCGGGGTTGAATGAGATGCATCCTTCAATACTATAATCATTTGACCCCTTCGGGGTCTGTGGGAAAGTGCCGTATTGCTCGGTTTTATTGTTAACCTGCAACATGTCGCTCTTGTGCAAGAACAGCCTGAAAAGTGAGACGCTTCGTAGTCTCGATCTACGGGTTAACTGCGTAAGGTGGGTAGCTAAGGCTGACGCGGGCGAACCAGTTTGCCCGTCGGGGCGAAGCGGGTTGTTCATCCGAATTCGGAAAATTTGCATTGACGTATCGCTGAAAGCCTCCATATAATTGGATATGGCATATCCAAAAAGCGAAGCGGGTGTTGTATTGCTATCTCACGAAAGGAGGTGGCTTTTCGGGGTGAATTTCGAGGATGGTTCGTTTCTTTTCAAACCCAACCAAACTTAAGGAGAGAGAATGAAATCAAAATCGTTTTTGTTGATCAGCGTGCTCGCGCTCGTCAGCGTGGTACTTTCCGCTTGCGGAGGAGGCGGCGGAGGCAATATGATCACGAAACTTGGCGAGGGCGAGGGTCAAGTGGATATCATTGCCTGGGCGGGATACATCGAGAATGGTTCAACCGACGCGGCATACGATTGGGTGACCGAATTCACCAAAGCGACCGGTTGCGTGGTGAACGTGAAAGTCGCGGCGACATCCGATGAGATGGTCTCGTTGATGAATCAAGGCGGCGTGGATCTGGTGACCGCGTCGGGCGACGCGTCGAATCGTCTCATCGCGGGCGGCACTGTCCAGCCGATCAACATTGAATTGATTCCCTCGTACAGCACGGTGGATGAACGTTTGCAAAATGCCGCGTGGCATACGGTGGACGGAGTCCACTACGGCACGCCGTATCAATGGGGCGCGAACGTGTTGATGTATAACACCGAGGTCTTCCCCGAAGCGCCCACTTCGTGGGATGTGGTGTTCGAGGAAATGGACCTGCCGGATGGACAGAGCAACAAAGGCCGCGTGCAAGCCTACGATGGCGCGATCTATATCGCGGATGCCGCGTTGTACCTCAAGGCGCATAATCCCGAATTAGGCATTGGCGATCCGTATGAACTCACACAAGAACAGTTCGATGCCGCGGTCGCGTTGCTGAAAACGCAGCGCGCTTTGGTGAGCCGCTACTGGCACGACGTTGTGGTTCAAATGGAAGACTTCACCAACGAAGGCACGGTGGCTTCCTCCTCATGGCCCTATCAGGTGAATCTGCTTCAATTCGACGGCAAACCGATTGCCTCGGTGGTCCCCTCCGAAGGCGCGACGGGCTGGGCGGATACGACTATGATGCACGTCAACGCTCCGCATCCGAATTGCGCGTATATGTGGATGGAACATTCGCTCGACCCCAAAGTGCAAGGCGACGTGGCGGCGTGGTTCGGGTCGGTGCCGGCAGTCCCTGCCGCTTGCTCGGCAAGCGAA
Source organism: Candidatus Defluviilinea gracilis (assembly GCF_057138825.1). NCBI lineage: Bacteria > Bacillati > Chloroflexota > Anaerolineae > Anaerolineales > Candidatus Villigracilaceae > Candidatus Defluviilinea > Candidatus Defluviilinea gracilis. Next base: position 21,715 of record NZ_DBNHEF010000071.1, on the reverse strand, counting down.
TTGCTGACCGATACCGGCTGCGCAACGAACGGTTTCGACAACTTCGATAAGATCCAATTCTGGAAGACGCCAACCTGCGGGGACGGGAAATGCGTTCCGTACAGCAAGTGGGTCGAAGCATACAATGAGATCAAGGGACAATAACTGTTCCAGATAAACACAACCGCGTTGAGTCGCAAGACTCAACGCGGTTGAAATTTTTAGAGCAACGAAATTTCATGGATAAACCCTCCGCAATTATTTTTTCCAATGTGTCGCGTTACTTTAACGAAGTTCACGCAGTGGACAACGTTTCGATGGAGATTCGAGATGGGGAATTCTTTTCGATGCTCGGTCCCTCCGGCTCCGGCAAGACCACGTGCCTGCGGCTGATCGCGGGCTTCGAGCGTCCCGATTCTGGGGCGATCCAAGTCTATGGCGAGGATGTTTCTGTCCTGCCGCCGTATGACCGCCCCGTGAACACGGTCTTTCAAGATTACGCCTTGTTCCCTCACATGACCATCGAGGACAATATCGCGTATGGGCTGATGATCAAGAAAGTTCCGAAAGCCGAGCGCATCAAGCAAGTGAATGATATGCTGGATTTGGTGCAACTCGCCGGCTTTGGGCGACGCAAACCCTCGCAACTTTCTGGGGGACAGCGGCAACGCGTCGCTCTCGCGCGAGCCTTGATCAACCGCCCCAAGGTTCTTCTGCTCGATGAGCCGCTCGGCGCGCTCGACCTCAAATTACGGCAACAAATGCAAGTGGAGTTGAAATCGATTCAACAGCGCGTGGGGATCACATTCGTCTTCGTCACTCACGATCAAGAAGAAGCGTTGACCATGAGCGACCGCATCGCGGTGTTCAACTTAGGGAAGGTCGAACAGATCGGGACGCCCTCGGAAATTTATGAACATCCCGCCTCGCCGTTCGTGGCGGGATTTGTCGGCGTGTCAAACATCGTGGAGGGTGAACTTGCAAAACGCATCACCGGGTCAACGCAAAAGTTTTCCATCCGCCCGGAGAAGATTCATCTGCTGTCAACAAGCGAAACTCCCGAGCCTGACACGTATTCAGCCGACGGCGTTGTGCGCGATGTGGTGTATCTGGGTTTATACACGCGCTATCTCGTTGAGTTGAGCGACGGCGGAGACTTGGTGGTGGTGGCGCAAAATCTCAAGACCACTTCGATGGACGCGCTCAAAGTGAAGGGCGCGTCGGCGCGGCTGGTTTGGAAGCGTGAACACGTCCGCCCGCTGGGCAATTGACATGATGCGCCGATTTTCCACTTATCTGTATTACCGACCGAAACTCATCCTTGCATTGTTGCTTGGTCCGCCGATGTTATACATGGTGGTGGTGTATTTGGGGTCGTTGTTCGGTCTGCTCTTGAATAGTTTCTTTTATTTGGACGATTTCAGCGGGAAGGTGATCCATTCGTTCACGCTGTCAACCTATGCCACGTTGTTCAGGCGCTCTAATCTGCTGATCATCAACCGCACTTTGCTGATGGCGTTATCGGTGACGTTGGCTGACGCGTTGATCGCTTTTCCGCTGAGTTATTACATGGCGAAGTTCGCCTCGCCGCGCATGAAATCTTTCATGTACCTTGCTGTGCTGGTCCCGCTCTGGTCAAGTTATCTCGTCCGCGTCTATGCGTGGAGGTTGATCCTCGCCAAAGAGGGCATCATCAGTTGGTTCGTCAGCCACATGGGGTTGCAGGGACTCCTCGACTGGGCGCTCAGTTCCGAATCCATCGGCGGACCCTCGCTTGGGTTATCCATGCTCGGCATGTTCATCACGTTTGTGTATATTTGGCTTCCATATATGATCCTGCCGATTCAAACCGCGCTCGAACGCGTGCCTCGGTCGCTCGAAGACGCCTCCAGCGACTTGGGAGCGAAACCGCTGCAAACGTTCCGCAATGTGATTCTGCCGCTGGCGTTCCCCGGCGTGGTGGCTGGCTCGATCTTCACATTTTCGCTGACGCTCGGCGATTATATTGTTCCACAAGTGCTTGGGAATTCAAAGGTGGTCATCGGCATGGCGGTCTATTCGCATCAAGGCACGGCGGGGAATATTCCGCTCGCCGCCGCTTTTATGATGGGACCGATCGCGATCATGATCGTGTATCTTTTGATCGCGCGGAGATTAGGAGCCTTCGATGCGCTCTAACTCATCATCCAACCGAAAGCGCGCGCCATTTTTGTTGTCCATTTCGGCGTGGGCGGCATTGTTGTTCCTTCATTTCCCGGTGTGGATCATCTTCCTGTACGCGTTCACCACCGATGAGTCGACCTATTCGTTCCCGCCGCCGGGTCTGACCACGCGCTGGCTGGAGGTCGCATTCCAACGAAACGATATGTGGGAAGCGATGCTTCTCTCGGTGGGCGTTGCATTGATCTCAACCGCCATCGCGATTGTGTTAGGCACGCTTGCGGCGGCGGCAGTCTATCGGACGGAGTTCTTTGGCAAGAATGCTGTCTCGCTTTTGCTAGTGCTTCCGATTGCATTGCCCGGTATTGCGACAGGCATTGCGTTGCGCACATCCATTGGGGCGGTGGGCTTGCCGTTTTCATTTTGGACGATCGTGATCGGTCATGCCACGTTTTGTATCGTGACCGTGTACAACAATGTGATCGCGCGTTTCCGCCGCACGGGGAATTCGATGATCGAAGCTTCGATGGACCTCGGCGCGGATTCATGGCAGACTTTTCGATACGTTGTGTTGCCGAATATCGCAACGGCGTTACTCGCAGGCGGGATGCTGTCCTTCGCGCTTTCGTTCGATGAGATCATCGTGACCACATTTACTGCGGGTCAGCAGGAAACCCTTCCCATCTGGATATTCACGCAGTTGGCGCGTCCGCGCAACCGACCGGTGACGAACGTGGTCGCCATGTTGACATTCCTCATCACGTTGATTCCTATTATCCTGGCGGAACGAATCACTTCGAGGAGCGGAGATACCGAAGGCGAGACGAAGTAGCCGCGGGCGAATCAGGCATCCCGTCGGCGCGAAGCGGTTTTGAATCCAGCAAAATTCCTCCCTCAAAAATATTGACAGCACGTCAAACCCCATTACAATTGCGATCATTATTCTATAAAGGAGCGTTGATATTCTAACGACTCGCACGAGTGTGAATGAGCAAATGCTTGTGCCCTTCATCTAAATTACGCCACGAATAAAATCTGGCTTCCGCCGCCCTCCAACTGATGCTTGGTGAGGCGGCGGGACTGCTTAAGGTCTATGCAGTCAACACAGTGGTTAAGAGCTGTTGTTTTGGCTGTTTTTGATTCTCTGCTATGTCATTCTGAGCCGCGCTCTTGCCCTTTGCGGCGAAGAATCTTCCTCAAGGCGAAGAGACCCTTCGCTATCGCTCACATCGTCCCGATGCTCTTCGGGAGAGTGACATATTGAAAATGGTTTCACCTTTGGCATACATTGCCAAAGTATCTTTTTGGGCGAAATGCCCTCCTCAAAAAACGAAAGGAAAGAATGACCGGTCAATTTACATCCCATTTGAATCCGAAATGTAGTTCGGGCGCGTTCGAAGAGAAAGGCGGATGCGGCGTGTTTGCCCGCGAGCCGATCAAGAAAGGCGAACTGCTCGCGCTGTTTGGAGGGCAGATTGCGGCGAGAGACGAACTCGACCCCAACATGCCGCACTTCACCCAGCGCGTGCTTCAGATCGAAGATGATTATTATTTGATCACTCCCGATCCGTTGGAGCCTTCTGATTGTTTCAATCATTCCTGCGAACCCAATGCGGGTTTTACAGGACAGGTTGGCGTGGTGGCGATGCGCGACATCAAAGCGGGGGAGGAGATCAACTTCGATTACGCCATGTGCGACGGTTCGATCTACGACGAGTTTGAATGTCATTGCGGCACTCCCAACTGCCGAGGTCAGGTCAAAGGCTCCGATTGGACGAAGCCCGACCTGTGGGAAAAATATGACGGTTATTACATGCCGTATCTCGCGCGGCGCATTGAAAAGCTCAAAGCCGCATTGCCCGTCCCTGCATAAGACAAACGGATTGCACGGTACAATGGTGCAATCCGTTTTATGTTTAAGTTATCAAAACGTCCCGCAGGTTTCCTCGATCAACATTGTTTTTCACGCCAACCTGCGGGACGGTGACTCTCATTATGTTCAAATCCTTCGCCTTCAAAATTTATCTCGTCGCACTGATCCTCCGATTGATTCCCATCCTCGCCGCGCGCGGACTTAGCATCGGACTCGACGACATGTTTCAATACGACATGCTCGCGCGCAGTCTCGCTCAAGGACATGGATTCCGCTGGTACGCCGAATCGGATTTAAACCAACTCGCCTCTTTCGTGGACTTCGACCTGTCTACCGCTAGGGAGTATGATCCACGCCTCGGCATTCCCACCTCGTTCCGCGCGCCGCTGTACCCAGCCTTTCTCGCCATCGTCTATTTTTTCAACGGGATAGATTTCTCCCGCTTCTTCGCCGCGCGGCTGGCGCAAGCAATCTTTTTGGGAGCGCCGCTTGCGCCGCTCACGTATTGGGTGGCGAAGAAATTCTTCACTTTCCACTTTCCATCATCCACCGAAATAGAAAGTGGAAAGTGGAAAGAAAGTGGTTCTCGTACCTCTGCATGGATTATCGCCGCCTATCCCATGCTTCTCGTCTACCCTCTCGGTCTCGGAACTGAAAATCCATTCTTCGCCCTCCTCCTCGCCTCTTTCCTCTTTCTTCTTTCCTCCATCGAAAAACCAACAACTTCAAACTTTTTACTCTCTGGAATCTTCCTCGCCCTCACCGCCCTCACGCGCTCAGTCATTCTCGTATTTGCCCTCGCCGCATTCTGCCTTCTCTTTTATTTGCACGGCAAGCGGACAATTCTCTCCATCCTCGCTTTTGTCCTTGTCATTGCGCCGTGGATCATTCGTAATTCCCTCTTACACGGCAAACTCACGGGTATCGAAACTTCGATGGGCTACAACTTGTACCTCGGCTATCATCCGCAGGGAAACGGCTCCTTCGTGTTCGGTCCCTCGCTGGATCTACTTCCCATCCTCGACGATGCCGAGCGTGACAAAATTGGGACAGAGAAAGCAATTGAATTTATCAAAGCGCAACCTGAACGATTCGTTCCGCTGGCGATCAACCGCCTCGGCTTCTTCTTTGGGTTGGAAAAGCGCGTGCTGATGTACTTTTATGGCAACGATCTGCTCGGCTTTATCCCTCTTCCGCTTTTGCTAACGATTTCCGCCATTCTGCTTTTGCCGTTTGTCATCATTTCCACCTCTGCCGCGCTGGGACTATCTCTCCTCCGCTGGAATCCGCAAACTTGCTTATTGGCTCTTTTGCTGTTTTGTTACACCATCCCTCACGTGTTCATCCTCGCCGAAGACCGCTTTCATCTCGCGCTCGTGCCTTACTTTGCCATCCTTGCCGCATGGTTTTGGGTGAACGGATTCAAAGCATTGTCCCTCCGCTGGCAAGAATCGCAATCGGGAAAAATTCTCCTAATCCTCTCAATTCTCTCTGTAATTCTCCTCGTAACCAACTGGGGACTCGAACTCGTCCGCGACTGGGATAAAATTGCGCAACTCCTCGGTCCCAGCGGAAACCAATCCTACTTCCCCTACTGATCACTGATAACTGATAACTGATCACTGATCACTGCTCACTGATAACCATGACCTACCTCCTCGGCGAACGCCTAAAATTTGACTGGAAGATCGTAACGATCACAATCGTATCCACATTACTATTCATGGTGGATTTCTATCATCGCAAACTTCTCTTTGAGAATTTCGGATATTCGTTTCGAGTCGTTTTGTATCTTGTTATCCCTCTTCTAGTTATTCTTGTTCTTTTCCGCGAAAACCCGAAAGAATATGGTTTTGGGCTTGGCGATTGGAAAGCGGGTCTCATCATCACGATCATAGGAATAATCGTCATGGCTCCAGTGATCTATTTCCTCGGCAAGGACAATGCGTCCATGCAGAAGTATTATCAGCCCTACGTGAACGGACTCCCGTGGTCAACCTTCCTCGACCTCATCGGCTGGGAGTTCATCTTCCGCGGCTGGATCCTGTTCGGCTACGTCCGCAAATTCGGACCCGAAGCGCTGTGGGTGCAAGCCGTCCCGTTTGCGTTGATGCACAACGGCAAACCCGAAGTGGAGACTCTCTCCACGATCTTCGGCGGCTTTGCCTTCGGCTGGGTGGCGTGGAGAACAAAATCCTTTCTCTATCCGTTCCTGATCCATTGGTTCATCGCGACGTTCATTATCATCGTCGCGGCAGGGCTATCCTGACTAACGGACTACGCAACTGCATGACTACATTCACTCTCCGCCCCGCGCGCGAATCGGAATCCCGCCAGATCAAGGAGCTGATTCGCCTGGTGGGCATCAACCCGATGGGCTTGGATTGGAAGCGGTTTATCGTCGCTGTGGATGCGGACGAGCGCGTCATTGGCACGGGACAGTTGAAACCGCATGGCGCGGACATCCTCGAATTGTCGTCCATTGCGGTTGCGCCGGCGCATCGCGGCGAGGGAATCGCGCGCGCCATCATCGAACATTTTCTGAAGGAAGGTCCGCGCCCGTTGTATCTGACTTGTGTATCGACGATGGGTCTGCTGTATGAAAAATTCGGGTTTGTCAGTCTTGAGTATAAAAACATGCCCCGTTATTTTCAGCGTTTGAGCAAGGTGGCAAATGTGATGTTGAATTTCACGCGGGAAGGCGAATTCCTGCTGGTGATGAAGTTACAGTAAAATATCTGCGATGCAAACGATCAAATCAATCCTGTATATGACTTCTGGCGTATTATTTGGCTTGTTTATTGCTGTGGTGGTGTGGGTGGTGGCGCGCAACCCAAGCGGGCAGGCGGTGACTCTGCGCCCCGCGCCCACAGACGCGCCTATTGTGGTTCACATCACTGGCGCGGTGCCGCGACCGGGCGTGTACGCCCTGCCACAGGGCGCGCGCGCGCAGGATGCCATTTCTGCCGCGGGCGGTTTTTTGGCAGATGCCGATAAAACAGGCATCAATCTTGCGAGACTTCTTGAAGACGGCGAGAAGTTGGATATTCCCTTTGTGGAGGGTTCTTCGCTGGTGGTGGAGCCGGTCTCGGCTCCGACAGCGTCGGCGGCTTCCACAGAATTGATCGACATCAACACTGCCTCGCAAGCCGAGTTGGAGACGCTTCCCGGCATCGGTCCGACCACCGCGCAGAAGATCATCGATTACCGTGAGGAGAACGGTCCGTTTCAAACGACGGAAGACCTCATGAACGTATCGGGGATTGGTCCCGGCACGTATGAACGCATCAAGGATTTGATCACGGTGGGGGAGTGATACGCGCAATCGTGAGTCCCCCGGTCACTCATGGAATAAGAATTTCAAAATCTCTTTGGCTTTGATCGCCGCCTTTGCCCGATGGCTGAGGCGGTTTTTTTCGTCCATGCCAAGTTCTGACATGGTTTTACCCAACTCTGGAAAAAGAAAGATCGGGTCATATCCAAATCCGCCTGTGCCGCGTTCTTCGGGGATGATCTCGCCTTCGCAGACACCCTCGGTAAGTTGTAATTGGTGACTGGTGTCTGCGATTGCAATCGTGGCTTTGAAGCGCGCGGTCCATGGGCGGGGATGGTTTTGCAGTTTGCTCAACAAGTATTTTCTTCGTTCGCCATCGGAAAGTTTTTTACCGTCTGTTGAACCGTAACGCGCGGAGTATAAGCCTGGCTCGCCGTTGAGCGCGTTCACTTCCAAGCCTGAATCGTCGGCGAGGGAAATGAGTCCGCTGGCTTGGGCGAAGGCGGTGGCTTTCTTTGCTGCGTTCTCGGCATAAGTCAATCCATCTTCGATGACGTCGAGTTCGAGGTTAATGCCCGCTGGCGTGAGGAGTTGAAGGTTCAAGTCCTTGAGCAGGTCTTGTAGTTCGATGATCTTGTCTTTGTTGTTGGTGGCGAGGAGGATGGGGGATGCCATAGTGGATGAGAGAGGAAAAGAGAATTGGGAGAACTAGAGAATTGGGGGGCTAGAGATCGGAGACTAGAGATTAGAGACTTTGCTCATTTGCCTATTTGCTCATTTGCCTATTTGCTCACTTGCTCATTTGCCCTCTTGCTCATTTGCTCACTTGCCCACTTGCTCACTTGCTCTCTTGTTGATCTGCTCTATCGCCCATTGCGTGTGTGTTCGGATCATGGGTTCGTCGTCGTTGAGGGCGTTTTGCAGGACAGGGAGGGCGTGTGTGTCGGCGGTGTTGCCGAGGGCGACGGCGACGTTTCGCAGGTAGCCGCGTCGTTTGGCGCGGGAGATGGGAGTCCGCTTGAAGCGTTGATTAAAGGCTTGGGGAGTGAGAGTCAGTTCGCCCGTCGGAGAGGGAAGCGGCTCGCCATCTGAAAAAGCGGAATCACCTTCCGGCGCGAATCGATTCCATGGGCAGACCATTTGGCAGATGTCGCATCCAAAAACCCAATTGCCGATTTTTTCGCGCAGTTCAACGGGGATGTCATCTTTGAGTTCGATGGTGAGATACGAGATACAGCGCGTCGCGTCGAGGGTGCGGTTTGGCAAAATGCAATCGGTGGGACAGGCGCTGATGCAACGCGCGCATGTGCCGCAGTGATCGGTGACGAATGGCGAATCGGGTTCGAGTTCGAGGTCGAGGAAAATTTCGGAGATGAAAAAATATGAGCCTTGTTTTGGATTGATGAGGCAGGAGTTCTTTCCGATCCAGCCGATGCCGGCGCGTTGGGCGAGGTCGCGTTCGAGGATGGGACCCGTGTCTGTGTAATAGCGGTTCTTGATCGGACGGGCAACCTGCTCCTCGATGAAGCGAACAAGTTCCGCCATTCGAGCGGGGAGGATGTTGTGATAGTCTTCGCCGCGGGCGTAGGAGGCAACCTGGATTTCACCCTCACCCTGCCCTCTCCCTGAGGGAGAGGGGTATGCAGTAGCCAGAACTAAAATGGATTTACATTCGGGAAGAATTTCGCGCGGGTCGGCGCGGCAGATGCGGGCGCGTTCGGTGGCGAGGTAATTCATACTGCCATGAAGCCCTTGCGCGAGCCAGTGTTCAAATGTGGAGTAATGAGGGGGTGGGTCAGGGAGAGTCACGCCAGCCAGGGAAAACCCCAGCTGGCGCGCTTTGTCTTTGATGCGTTGTTTCAAGCCGGACACAATATTTATTGCACGATAACCTTGACGAAGATTCTTTCCGGGAAGAAGACGCCCGCCGCGTTTCGCATCGACCACGCGCTGACGTAAATGCCAGCCTGCGCAGGAGCCTTGAACTGGACGGAGACTTCCACTTCCTGCCCCGCTTGCACAACTTCGGTGAGGGCAATGAACTGCCCGTCCATGTCGTCATCGTAGCCGGCGTAAGCGAGCACATATCCCGCGCCCCATGGGCATGAGCCGGTGTTTTTCACGCGCCAGGTTTTGATAAACTCCTGTCCCGGCGCCATGATGGTGTTATCCGGCACATTCACATCCACGGTGACTGGGTCGTAGTTGAGCAGGTCGCACGGGATCTGTGTGCCGGGTGTGGATGCCGACGTTTCTTGCGCGACGGTTTCTGGTGTGGCAGTGGCGGCATCTTCCACGACCGGGGGTTCGGTCGCCGGGGCAGAGACCGTTGGTGTAAAGACTGCCGCGGTTAGGGTGAATTGAGAGACAACCGTGCTGGCGGCGGAAGTCCGCACGGCGGCAACATCCGGCGTCGGTTCGGAGGGGGTGGCTTGCCCGCCGCACGCGGCGAGGAGAACGATAACCAGCAGAGAGATAAAAACTATTTTACGTTTCATAGCGCCTCGTATCGAAATCATTTCAGGATCATTTCTTTACCGTAAAGTAGACGGAAAGAATCGTTCCAAAGTAGTAGCCTCTGTCGTTGCGCAGTCGCCAATGCCCTTGATAATCCCCTGGGGTAAGCGGCGCAGTCAACCGGATGCCGATGTTGATCGATTCGCCCGGGCTGACAAAATCTTCCGGTTTCTTGAAGGAGAAGTCATACGGGTCGATTGACCGGTCGCCTCCAATGAAGACGAGCGTGAATCCTTCATCCCAGGCGCAGTTGCCTGTATTTTTGATCGCCCATTGTTTTACGAAATCTTGACCGGGTTTAAGGACCGTGCCATCGGGAATGGTCACATCGCCCTCGAATGCGCTATTACTGCATTCGTCACCCAGCGCGGCGGTTGCCCCGGCTTGAGTGGGGGAAGGCAGGGCTGTGAAACCGGGCAGGGGCGTGCTATTGAAGGAAATGGTGGGAGGCGTTCCAACCGTTGGAGATGCGCCTTCGACGGTAACGATACCCGTAGTAGGGGATGGCTCAAGGGTATTTGTCGGCTGAACGGTCGGGGATGGATTGGCAAGCGCAGTTTGGGTGAATTGCAAAGCGAGTTGCGCAACGGTTGTGCCGGCAATGGAAGTAATGGCGGCGTTCACATCCATTGTTGGCGCGGGCGTGGCGCCAAAATTACACCCTGCAAGAATGAGCGTAATCATCAAAACAACTGGCATGACCCGCCGTGCGGGTTGTCGAGCAGGCATGTTTGTTCCTCCGTGAGACTGGTTCAAAACAATGATACTGGAAGGATTGTTTGTTTTTGCGCCTTCCAGCATCATTATATCGCAATTGTTTTGAGGGCTTATGGCGTAGGTGTGGGCGTTTCGGTCGAAGTAGGCGTGGTTGTTGGGGTTAAAGTCGATGTGGCTGTGACTGTGACAGTCGGAGTGGAAGTAACGGTCGGGGTCAATGTGATGGTGGGTGTTTGTGTGATGGTGGGAGTCATAGTCACTGTGGCCGTGGCAGGGTCGGCGCTTTGGCGTGTGATGCGAGGGGCAACCCAGAGGGCAAAATCATCGTGCGATGTTCCATTGGCAAGCACGGTTAGGATGAATTTGACCTTTTCACCGGCCAGGGCGCTCAGATCGACGCTCAGGGAATTGTATTGTCCTTCGTACACTTCCTGCCATTGCCCGAGTGTTTTCACATCTCCGTTCCCGATCTGGTATTGCAAGCGGAAGACGACATTACACTCTGTGGCTTGATATTGACAGCCGATCAGCGCCTGGAAACGGTCGCCCTTTTTTACAGTGAAGCTCGGGAATTTCCCGGTGATCGATCCGCTTCCAGATTTATTGGGGTAGGTGAGCAAGGCGTCGCCGCGCGCGGTTCCATCCTCCATTTTGGGGGAGGTTAACGCCCGGGTGAATCCCCGGTCGTCGCCTTGTGATCCCGGACAATTCAGGTTTTTTGTTTCGCTTTTCCAGGCGGCATCGCAATAGTTGGCAACAAAATCATACGCGCCCAGGGTATATCCGTTGACGCTGACATCCACGTAAAAACTTGAATCCGCCGCGTTGCCTATCCCAAATAAGACCCCGGCCGCATTTCGTAGAATCCAATAGCCCCGGTATCTGCCGTTCTGGCTTGGAGCGACGAGGTTGAGCGTGATATCCACAGTTTGGCCGGGTCCCACATTGCCCGGCATGGAAACCGAGTTTGGCGCGCCAAATTTTTCCCCGCTGACGTACACAATGGCGTACGAAGTTGTCCATGCGCAGGCGCCGACGTTTTTCAACCGCCAGATTTTTGTGAAGTTGCTTCCGCGTCCGACCGCGGCGCCGTCGGCATACGTCACATCGCTGACAAAGGCGGCGGCGTCGCATCTTGTCAGCGTTGCGACCGGCGGCGCGTTGGTCGATGTGTTGAGTGGCGTGGGGCTCGAATTGCCAAATAACAAGGTGCTTGTTGCCGTAGGTTGAGGGGTTGGGGTAAACGCCACCTGTGTGGAGAGTGCGTCCAACGTCTGCGCGGCGGATGTGTACAAGGCGTTCAACGTTTCTGCAGGCTGGGGAGAGGGATCGGGAGAAAAGAGTCCACAAGCCAAAATGGTGGAAAGAGCGAGCGTCCAAAGTAGAAATTTTGTAAAGCGGGCGGAAATCATAATGCCTCCGAGGGTATCGTCACATGTATAAACGCAATTTGCCTCCGCCGGGTTCCCAAAGAAAATCGCCGAAGCGGTTCGGCTCCGGCGATTTTGAAGCGTTTATGGGCAGTTATTGGGCCACGTCGCTTTTGGAAATTCTGTGTACTCGGGCATCAAGACGATGATCTGCATCCAGCGTTCATTGGGGCTGTCTCCCCTGCCGACCATCCAGCTGCGTGAGACGGTCTTCGAGCCTGCGGCGGCGAAGGAAAGTTCTTTCACCGCGCTTTCATTTCCGTCTTTTTGCTCCCAGTAATAACTGAGATCCAATGGTCCACTCGTGGTGATCGTGGCGTATACCGTATACAGCACATTGACGGGACAACCCTCGGCGGGTTCGCGGACAATTTGGTATTCTAAGTCCACAATCCCATACTCCCGTTGTGGGCGTTTATCCACCACAATGTTTGCATAAAACGCCTGGCTGTACTGACCCACGCCAAAGACGGCGTTCCATGGGGTCTGTAAGCGCCAGTAGCCGGTATAGGTTCCCTCGGCAGAGGGGGCTTTGAGATTGATCGTGATCGGAATATCGTCGCCGGGCGCGACGATCTCCGGCAGGTTATAGTACGTGGCGCCGCCCAGTGCGTCGCCGCTCCAGAAGATTAATCGATAGGTGGAGTCCCATGTGCAAGTGCCTTCGTTTTTGATCGTCCAGGTCTTTGTAAAATCTGTGTCCGGTTTGTAGACCGTGCCATCGGGCGGGTATTCGCCGACCAGGTTGGCATGAATGCAGTTCGGGTCTGATGGCGCGGAGGAGAGAGTCGACTCTGCCGTTGGGGTAAACCCCGGCGTGAGCGTGGGTAGCAAGGTGGGAAGGCTCGGCTCGGGCGTGTTTGTTTGAAGCACCGGCAATGGCGCGGAGGACGCGCCCGCTTCCACTGTTTGCGCCACTGCGGTTGCGATGGCTGCTTCGTTTTGCGAATTTGCGCCGCAAGCCGTAAGGAACAAAGACAGACTGACCGCCCATGCCAAGATGTTGTGCGTGCGAATTTGGAACATGCAAACTTCCTTTCTAAAACGAGGTGTGTCGAAAAGATTATACCTGTGATGAAAAACGCCCGACCAGTTCCGCCGGGCGTTCTCACTTTTCATTTATCTGCTTATGGGCAACTAAAGTTTGCCCGCCCGAACTGCTGATGATTTGGAGCGTCGATGTAAATTTCCATCCAGAACGATTGCCCGGGCGCCGACACAGACCAGGTTGTATTGACCGATTGCGTGCCCGCGGCGGCAAATACGATCGGGGCATGCGCGGCATTATCGGTAGCGCCATCGCTCCTCATCCACTTATACGTTACGTTGCCCGGCCCATTGGCGGTAATATTTGCCGTAATGGTAAAGCCGCCGCACGAGCCGGAAACCGAGAACGTGACCCCGGTGACAGCGAAGGGACCTCCACTACCCCCGCCTACCTTAATCTCAACAAAGAACGATTTGCCTTGTTGCGCGCCGCCCTGCACGGGAATTAACACGCCGCTGGCATTGCGAATCCGCCAATACCCGCGATACGTTCCGTTGGACGCGGGCGCTTTGAGGCTCACAGAAACATCCACTTCCTGCCCCGGGTTCACAGCGCCGATCGCCACCGGTGAAACACCGCTCATCGCGTCGCCGCTGTCGAAGACCAGCGCATATCCGTTCCACACGCAGGAACCCGCGTTCCTCAGCCGCCATGTTTTCGTGAAGGTATCGTTCGCGTTAAAACTAGAGCCGTCGGGCACGGTCACATCTTTGACGAATTGCGCCATATCGCAAGTCTGGGTGGATGTGGAGATCGGGGCGGTTGTGGAGGTGGGAATGGCAAGCGTCGGCGGGGCGGCAATCGTATTCGTCGGCGCGGGAGGAGGTGGCAGGGTCGGCGTGCTAAACGGCGTCGCCTGGTTCAGCAGGGCTTGCACCGTGAGCGCGGCGTTAGTCGAAACCGCATTGGGGTCTTCAGTGGGCGGCTTGTTCGATGGCAGGTTGCAGGCGGATAAGATAAGAACCACAACCGTTGCGATCAGGGTAAGGCGGTGAAAATTTCTCATTCTCTATTCTCTTTCTTCGATGGTAGTTTTCGATATTCTACACCAGTCCAGACGGAGAAAAATTGCCCTTTGTTCCTAAAAAAACCATCCCTCTCGATTTTTCAAGAGGGATGGTTGTGGATGAAAAACGCGCGTCAAACCGACGGGTCAGGCTGGTTCATGCACCCCAGCCATCAACAAGCCCAACTGTTCGCGCGAGGCGTCTTTGCTATCCACTGTGGAGATGATCTCGCCGCGATAGATCACCGCGATCCGATCCGAGAGCGACAGGATCTCGTCTAATTCTGCCGAAACGAGCAGGACCGCCACACCGCGATCGCGCATGGCAATGATCTGCTTGTGGATGTATTCGATCGAGCCCACATCCAAGCCGCGCGTGGGTTGCGACGCAAGCACCAGTTTTACCGGGCGGCTGAGTTCGCGCGCCACAATCACCTTTTGTTGGTTTCCGCCGGACAGTTTGCCAGCCGCAGTATATGGGGAGGGCGTGCGCACATCGTAATTTTCGATCAGTTTTCGCGCATTCGCATCCACTTGATTCTGCTGAATGACGATCCCTTTTGAGAATGGCGCATGGTAGTAGTCGCAGAGCGCCATGTTATCTGCGATGGTGTAGCCAAGCACCAGCCCATGCCGTTGACGGTCTTCGGGAATATTTGCCAAACCGGCCTCGGTGATCTGGCGCGGCGGCTTCCCGGTCAGTTCGCGCCCGCCAATCGAGAAATGACCTCCTTCACTGGCGCGCAGACCGCTCAGCGCCTCCGCCAGTTCGGTCTGCCCGTTGCCTTGCACGCCCGCCAAGCCCAACACTTCGCCGGCGCGAACGTTGAACGAAACGCCACGCACCGCTTCAAGCCCGCGCACATCTTTGACGCGCAGGTTGTTGACGATGAGAACGTCCTCTTTGGGTTCGGCGGGTTTCTTTTGCACGGTGAGAATCACTTCGCGCCCCACCATCATCGAGGCAAGTTGTTGCTCATTGCTTTCTTTTGGGTTGGCGCTTCCCACAACGCGCCCCGCGCGCATGACGGTGATGCGGTCGGCAACTTTCAATACCTCTTTGAGTTTATGGGTGATGAACACGATCGATACGCCCTTGTCGGTCAACTCGTGCATAATGCGGAAGAGATCATCCGCTTCTTGCGGGGTTAACACGGCGGTCGGTTCGTCGAGGATGAGGATGTTTGCCTTACGGTAGAGCGCCTTGACGATCTCGACGCGCTGTTGAACGCCCACAGGCAGGTTCCCCACAACCGCCTCGGGATCAACTTCAAGCCCGTATTGATGCGAGAGGTCTCTCACTTTTTGCGCCACCTCCGCGCGATCCAATTTCACCAACGGCATTTCGTTCGGCGCGGCGCGATGGTCGGTTTCGGCTCCGAGCATGATATTTTCGGTGACGGTGAACACCGGGATGAGCATGAAGTGCTGGTGCACCATACCGATGCCGTGTTGGATCGCATCGCGCGACGAGTTGAGCGCCATTGGGTTTCCAGCCACGGTCACTGTTCCAGAATCTGGTTTGTATAACCCGTAGAGAACGTTCATCAAGGTCGATTTGCCCGCGCCGTTTTCGCCGAGCAAAGCATGGATCTCGCCCTTGTGCAGGTCGAAATTGACATTGTCGTTTGCCAGCACGCCGGGGAATTTCTTGGTAATGCCTTTGGCTTCGAGAATGATGGGGGTGATGTCAGTCATGGCTCATTCTCCTATTTCTCATACGGCACGCCATCGGCGGCGGGCGGGGTGGTCTTTCCGATGATGCCGGTCAGGATCACCATGGTGAGGATGTAGGGAACCAACCCCACGATGTACGATTGTTGCAGGAATGCCAGTTGCGGAGGAATGACCGCGCGGAAAATCTGCATGTTGATCTGTAACGCCGACGATGCGCCAAAGACCAGCGCCGCCGCCCATGCGCCGATGGGCGTCCAGTTGCCGAAGATCATGGCGGCAAGCGAAATGAAGCCGCGCCCGTTCGTCAGCAAGGGTTCAAAAGACGGCACAGATTCGATGGTGAAGTATGCGCCTGCCAACCCAGCTAATGCGCCGCCGATCAGCACATTGGCGTAACGCATCTTGATCACGTTGATGCCCACCGTGTCTGCCGCTTTGGGGTGCTCGCCCACAGCGCGCGTGCGCAACCCCCAGCGGGTGTTGAATAACACATAATGGGCAACGAACACCAGGAGGATGGCGCTCAGCGCGATCGGCTTCTGGTCGAACACGCGGTTGATCGCCGTGATATTTTGAATACAGAGCGGCGAATTTGCCCCGCAGAGCGGCGACAACATCTCAATGATAGGGATGTGTATGGCAGGCAGGATGCCGGGAGAATTAGGAATGCTCCCCTCAAAGACACTGCCTTTTCCGAAGAACATCTGGCGGTTGAGGAACCCGGTCAAGCCCACGGCAAGAATATTGATCACGGTCCCGCCGATGATCTGGTCCACCTTGAATGTGATCGAAAGCACGGCGTGCAATAAGCCCATCAACATGCCGGTGATGACGGCGAACAACGCGCCGACCGTAATGCTGATCCCGGTTGGATAGTCGAATACATGGAACATGTAAATGGCGGCGAGCCAGCCGAAAAAAGCGGACGAAAGCATCATACCCTCGATGCCGATGTTCACAACGCCGGCGCGTTCGCAAAAGACGCCGGATAAGGCGCCCAGGGTGAGCGGCGTTGCCACAGCGATGGTGGTTGCAAGCATGCTCGTGACGATCAACAGCGGGCGTTGTTGCACCTGCCCGATGGCAACTACACCGCCGAAGAGAATGACGATAATGATGGCGATAAAGCCGAAGCGTTTCCAGTCCATGAGATTGTCCTAGCCTCCCCATCCTCGGGTGAGCACAACGCGCTCGCCCTTCGATTTGATGCGAAAGATAAAACGCACGATGGCGTCTGCCGCGACAAAAAGCAGAATGAATGCCTGGATCATGGAGATCAGATCCACCGGCATTTGTGTGAGGAATTGCATGCGGGTCGCTCCGTTTCGCATGGCGGCAAATAGAATCGAAGCAAGCACCACGCCGATCGGATGCGACTTCCCCAATAACGCGATGGCGATGGCGTCAAAACCGTATCCCTGTGAAAACCCAAGTTCGTGGCGATAGTTCAACCCCGTCACTTCAATGGCGCCCGCCATCCCAGCCAGCGCTCCCGAGAGGAACATGGTCAGGATGATCGCGCGCTTCACGTTGACCCCCGCATAATGAGCCGCGTCGGGGTTCGCGCCCACCGTGCGGATCTCAAACCCAAGCGTGGTCTTATTCAATAACCACCAGATAAAAACGGCGGTCAATAATGCCAACACAAATCCCCAATGGACGCGCAATCCCTCGAAGATCGGGGCAAAGCGCGCGCTTTCCGCGATCAGCGGTGTGCGGGCGATGACGTTTGTGGGGCTGGGGTCTTTCATCACACCGTTCAGCAAAAAAGATGTGGAGTTGAGCGCGATATAGTTCATCATGATGGTGTTGATCACCTCATGGCCGCCGGTATAGGCTTTGAGCGCGCCCACAATTCCCGCCCAAATCCCGCCCATCACCAAGCCTCCCAAAATTGCCAGGGGCAAGTGAATGATCGTCGGCAGATCCACGCCAAGCCAGCCGGGCAGGGCGTAACCGATCAGCGATGAAAAAACAGCGCCGAGGGCAAGTTGACCCTCCGCGCCGATATTGAACAAACCGCCTTTGAACGCCAGCGCCACAGCCAACCCCGCAAAAATGTAGGGCGTAGCCCAAACAGCGGTTTCACTGATAGCGCGTTGTGATTTTACCGGACCGAGTTCGGCGGAACCGAACGAGCCTTCCAGCAGACCCTTATACGCCAGGAGGGGATCGCCGCCAACAGATTTGATGATGATGCCGCCCACGATCATGGAGGTCAGGATGGCGAGCAGGGGAACCAGGATCGGATCGATCCACTCAATAAACCGCGTCAATGACGATGTAAATTTCGATAGCGAAGTTGTTTTCGTTTCTGATGGCATCCATCGCTCCAGTACACATTGAATTTAGTTTGATTATATCAACCCGCCATCAAAACAAAAAGGGAAAGAGGCTCAGCCTCTTTCCCTTTCTTTTGAGCGTTTTTAACTTACGGCTTGACCGGCGGAACTTCGGTCTTAACCGAACCGTCGAGCAGCGCGGCGTTGAGTGTTTCCATCATCGCGGAAACTTCGGCGGGAACTTCGCCTGCCACATCGTGGAACGGAGCGTAACCCGCGTCACCGAACACGTTGCCGTAGGTGAGCGAACCATCCTTGGCGGCGGCGATCAATTCAGCCACGCCCGGGGTGATGAGCTTCATCGCGCTGGAGAGCATGCGAGGAGCCGCTTCGGGCAGGGTGAGGTACTGATCGGTATCCACGCCGATGGCGTAAGCGCCAGCCTGGGCGGCGGCGGTGATGGCGCCGTTACCGGTAATGCCGCCACAACCGAAGATCGCATCCGCGCCGTTGTCCATCATGGACGTGGCGGTCTGCGCGCCCCACTCGGGGTCGGTGAAGGTCTTATCGAAGCCCACATCGCTGTGATACACAACGAATACTTCGGTGGTGGTGCCGTTCATGCCATCGGCATACGCGGCGCCGGCTTTGTAGCCTTCGCCAAAGCGCCAAACGGGAGGAACCACATCGGTGCCGCACACGGCGCCGATCTTGTGGCTCTTGCTCATCGAAGCGGCAAGCGCGCCGACGAGGAAGCCAGCCTGATCTTCAGGGAAGTTCAGACCCGCCACGCCGTCTGTTTCCGCAGCCTGGAACTGATCCACACCGATGAAATTCACATCGGGGTAGGTTGCCGCGGCGGCAACAGTCGCTTCACCGAGCGCGAAACCGACGGTCACGATCACATCGAAGCCGGCATCGCCGAACGTGCCGATGTTCTTGGCGTAATCTTTCGCATCGGTCGTTTCGATGTATTGGACAATGTCAGCCACACCATCGGTCTGGGATTGCAAAACGCCTTCCCAGGCAGATTGGTTGAACGACTTGTCGTTGATCTTGCCCACATCGGTCACGAGACCCACGCAGAACACTTCTGCCTTGGGGCAGTCAGCGGCGGTCGGTTCGACAACCGGCGGCTCGGTCGGAGCCGCTGTCGGCGCTTCGGTGGGCGCTTCGGTGGGCGCAGGCGCTTGCGTGGGCGCTTCTGTTGCCGCAGGGGTGCAGGCGGCCAGAACCACGGAAGCGATGACCAACAAAGCAATCATCATATTCAACTTCTTCATTGTTTCTTCTCCTCTTTCAGGGTATTGATTGGTAGGGTTTACACAAACCCTTTTCGGCGGCAAGTATACAATCACTTGAAACATTCGACAAGCGTGCTTTCCATCATGTTATGGGCTTTGCAAAGTCGCCTGACAAACTGAAACTGTAGACCACCACGCCGGCTCGCGGACGACAAAGCGAGTCACTCGCGGAGTGACTCTGCTCCTAACCCTACGCCTGCGCCTCCCCCCGGCGGACTCCCAGCATCAGCCATAACGCGATCGCCATGAACACCGGCGAGATGATCATGATGATGTTGTAGTTGTTGTTCGCCAACTGCACCGCCCATCCATTGAGATTAGGACCTGCGATTGCCGATAACGTGGAAAATAAATAATACAACCCGGTGAACGTGCCGATGCGCGCCGCGCCGGTCAAGTCCACCACCATCGGCAGGGAATTGATATTGACGAACGCCCAGCCGATTCCGCCGAAGATCAACAGAACGCCCGCCAGCGTCAACATCCGCGCGCCGCCCTCCACAAGTGGAATCCCTACAAGCGGCAGGGGCGCGATCCCCGTCAACAACGCCTCAACCGGTGTGATGTAGATCAGAATCAACATAATGATCAGCATGATCAAACCGATGGCGATCGTCACCCGGCGACCGATGCGGCTTCCCAAAAAGCCGGCGGGAATGGCAGACAGCACAAAGAAAAGCGGCAGAACCGATAACAATGTCGCGCCGTCTCCCACCTCCAAACCGAGGCGGTTCCTGGCGTATAACGTGAAGAAGGTTTCAACCGCGGAATAACCGACGAACCAGAAGAAGATGGCAAGCAAGAGGCGCAGTCCGCTTTTCTCTTCATCGGCAAATACTTCTTTCAGACTCGCCAGCAAGCCCGGTTGTTGTTCCGCTTGTTCATACTCCTTCGGCTCTTCAATGAACAGATACACCACCAACGCCGCCAGCAACACCAATGCGGAACCCATCCAAAATGGGAAATTGGGACTCATCTTGTACAACAAACCGCCGGTCTGCAATGCGATGATGGAGCCGAGTCCGCCCATGAAGTTGATGACCCCATTCGCTTGTGAGCGGAATGCGGAGGGGGTGATGTCTGGCATTAACGCCACGACCGGGGTCCGCCACAACGCCGCGCTGAGCAATGTTGTGCTGGTGCAAGCCACAAACAGAGGAATGATCGACGCAACGGGAATTAATCCAAACGCCAGCGCGGTGAGCGGCGCGCCGATGATGATGAACGGAATCCGCCGACCCAGCGGAGTTCGCAAGCGATCGGACCATGCGCCGACCGGCGGCTGGATGAACAACGCCGCGATGTTATCCAACGTCATGAAGAAGCCGATGAGCGCGGGAGCAACGTCAAATTTTTCGGAGAGAAAGATGGGGACGAACGCGTTGTATACCCCCCAGATGACACTCACCCCAAAAAAACCGAAACCGAGCAGGAAGGTCTTGCCGTAGTTCAATCGTGTTGACATATCTCCTCCAGGTTGATTCAATGGTCAAAAGTCGAAGGTCAAACATCCTGCTTTCGACTTTCGACTTTCGACGATAAGCTTGCCGCCAACTTTCGATCTTCGTCGGATAACTCCGCCTTCTCCAGCATATCCGGTCGTTTATTCAATGTGCGGAGCAGAGATTGCTCCCTGCGCCATTTGTCGATCATTGCATGATTGCCGCTTTGCAACACTTCGGGAACCTTCCAGCCGCGAAATTCCGCCGGCTTGGTGTAATGCGGATATTCGAGCAAGCCCATCGAGTGCGAGTCATCTTCCGCGCCGGTGGGGTCGCCCAACACGCCGGGGATGAGACGCGAGACGGCGTCGATCAAAATCAGCGCGGGGAGTTCGCCGCCGGTCAACACATAATCGCCGATGGAAATTTCATCGGTGACGAGGCGCTCGCGGATGCGTTCGTCCACGCCTTCGTAGCGTCCGCAGATCATTGCGATGCGTTCGTGTTGCGACAATTCTTCGGCAATGCGCTGGGTGAAAACGCGTCCCTGCGGGGTAAGCAGAATGATTGGAACAGGCTGACCCGAAGGTTGAAGCGGAGCGTGTCCCAGAACCGATTCAACCGCTTCAAAGACCGGCTCAGGTTTCATCACCATCCCGCCGCCTCCGCCGTAGGGCGTATCGTCGGTGACGTGATGTTTGTCGTGTGTGTAGTCGCGGATGTTGTGCAAGCCCACGCTGATGAGTCCCCGCTCGTTCGCGCGTTTGAGAATACTGGATGCCAAATAGGGGGAAAATACTTCGGGGAGAAGCGTGAAGACCTCGAACTTCATGCGGCGATTTTATCATCCTCTTCCACTTTCCACTTTCTACTTTCCACTTAGGGCAATCGCATCTAAATCGGTGAGGCGAGGACTTTGAGGAGGTAATCCTGGTTCCAAGCGGCTTGGAGTTGCTTGGCATGCATACCGCCTTTGGCGGTTTTCTCCTGTTTGAGCAGATTGAGC